>JAFOMZ010000061.1 GCA_017421125.1 Solobacterium sp. | reverse complement strand
TGTATGGGAAGCACCGGGGATCAGGTACAGTTCTTTATTGGAAGTATATTTGCTGTTGGTGACCATATTCGTGAATGCATCTTTTCCGAAGTAGCAGGAATGTGCTTTATCACCGTGGATGATCAGTACTGCAGAGCGGATCTCATTGGAATATTTCAGGATCGGCTGATTGATGAATGATTCACAGCCGATCACATTCCAGCCGCCGTTTGAATTCAGTGATCTCTCATGGTATCCGCGCGGTGTTTTGTAGTAATCATAGTAATCCTTAACAAAGTAAGGTGCGTCCTCAGGCAGCGGATCAACTACTCCTCCGCCCAGTTTATATTCTCCTGCCTTCAGGTCAGCGATACGCTGTGCGCACAGCGCCGCCTTCTTTGCATATCTGGCTTCTTCGTTGTCCTCTGAATCAAAGTATCCGTTGGCATTGACTCTGGTCATATCATACATCGTTGAAGCGACTGTTGCCTTGACACGGGTATCCAGCACCACAGTATTGAGTGCCATTCCGCCCCATCCGCAGATACCGATGATACCGATCCGTTCAGGATCGACACGGTCATTCAGTGAAAGGAAGTCCACAGCTGCCATAAAGTCTTCTGTATTGATATCAGGTGATGCCATATAACGGACGTTTCCGCCGCTTTCACCGGTAAATGAAGGATCAAATGCGATCGTCAGGAATCCCCGCTCTGCCATTGTCTGTGCATACAGTCCGGAGCACTGTTCCTTGACCGCGCCGAACGGACCGCTGACTGCGATCGCAGGAAGTCTGCCTTCTGCTTTCTTCGGCACATACATATCGGCTGCCAGTGTGATGCCGTATCTGTTGACGAATGTTACTTTGCTGTGATCTACCAGTTCACTTTTCGGGAATGTTTTGTCCCATGTCTGTGTCAGTTTCAATTCTTCTTTTTTCATGTTCATTTCCTTTCTCTGATCATTTCGTTTTTTCAGTCTGTCTGATAACGTGATCCAGATAGTCTATCTTTTTATACTGTTCATGCAGTTCATCCATCAGATCACACCTGCAGAGTTTCAGACATCTGATCAGGTCTTCGGTGTATCCTGATTTCAGCAGACTTTCAGCACGATCGATGAGCTCCTGACTGCAGCCTGTATCTGCTAGTACCTCTGTGATATCAACTGCCCGTTCTCCCATCGCTTCTTTCCTTCCATTTCTGTCTGCGATGTTATTATGGCCGCTATTTTCGACAGTTGCTAATTGTTATATCGAATATCATGTTATGCTTAAACAGAATATCAGAGGTGGTTTTTATGGAGATCAAAGCACTGCGTTATTTTCTGGCTGTTGCCCGTGAAGAAAACATGACACGGGCTGCAGAGATCCTGCATGTTACACAGCCGACACTTTCCAAAGCAATGAAAGCACTGGAGGATGAGCTCGGAAAGAAACTGTTTATCAGGCACAGTTTCAGTATTTCCCTCACGGACGAAGGTGTTCTGCTGAGAGACCGTGCGGAAGACCTAGTTACAATGGCTGACAAGATCGAACGTGAATTTCTGTCACTTGACGACATTACCGGAGGAGAATTATATCTTGGCCTTGCTGAATCATATCAGATCCGTTATCTTGCAAAAGAGATCCGCATCCTGAAAGAAAAATATCCCGGCCTGAAATATCACATCACGAGCGGTGATACGGAACAGGTAACTGAAAAACTTGATAAAGGACTGCTTGATTTTGCTGTGCTGTGCGAGACACCTGATACCCGGAAGTATTCCTATATTCTTTTTCCCGAGCCTGATGTCTGGGGAGTCATCATGCCGGAAGGATCCCCTCTTGCCGAAAAAAAAGCTGTCACCGTAGATGACCTGACAGGTATCCCACTTATGACATCAGAACAGAGCTGGAAAAATGATATCGGCAGATGGTGCGGTGAACGTCTATCAGAGCTCAGTCTGGACGGATCGTTCAGGCTGGCCTATAATGCGTCCATGTTTGTCCTTGAAGGATTAGGATACCAGCTGACTTTTGACAGGCTCGTCAGCACTTCTCCCGGAAGCGGACTTGTTTTCCGCCCATTGTCACCGGTACTGGAGACAAAACTGTTCCTGATTTGGAACAGGTATCAGACTTTCACACCTGCTGCAGAACGTTTCCTTGAGCAGGTCCGGAAAGATTTCAAAATATGATGAAAACCCGTCACATGCAGGAAGTGTGACGGGTATGTTTGGGTTTATCAGCCTGCCAGTTTCTCAAGGAATTCAACAGCTTCCCTGATCCCTCCGGAAGACTTGAAGCTTTCGGAAATACGTACCGCACTGTTTCTGTAGGATGGTTCATACAGAATCGTTTCCAACGCTGCCTTGATATCTTTCCCTTCTATAGACTTCAGCCGGAAACCCGCGCCGAGTTCTTCCGTCCTGCCGGCAACTGCTTCCTGTTCAGATGTCTGAGGAAACAGAACGAGCGGTACTTCATAATACAGTGCTTCAGAAACAGAATTCATTCCACAGTGTGTAATGAACCCGTCCGCTATCGAAAGAACTGCCATCTGGTCGACAAAGTCATATACCTGGATATTCGATGGAAGATCATCGAATGTGTCAGTATTGGATCCCATGGAAATGATCACCTGCCAGTCTGTATCCTTCAAAGCTTCGATGCAGTTGCGGTAAAAGGTCCTGTTCCGGTTGATCGTTCCCATTGAAATGTATACTGTTTTATCCGCGGTCTTCTGTACCGGACTTGTGATCGGGCGGATCGATGGGCCGATAAAATGATAGCGGTCAGAGAATGTATCCGCACATGGCTGAAAATAATAAGACGTATAAACGATCGTATTCGTATCATTATCGTTCTGAACGACATCCAGGATACTCCTGACCGGATAACCTTTCTCCTGCAGACGTTTGATCTGTTTGTTGCTGCGAGGTATCCCCAGCAGCATCTTCACAGCCTGCGAAGCGCTCTGTTTCATATATCGTGCGGAGTATCTGTTGAACGCAAATGTTGTCGTAGAAGAAACATACGGGATCCCGTGTTTCAAAGCTGCCAGTTTTCCCCAGAACGCAACAGAATCGGAAACGATCAGATCCGGTCTGATCTCTCCGATCTTTTCCGTTACCATGTCATCCAGCGCAAGTGTGGAGGAAACGACCAGCTCTGTAGAAAAGGCAATGTCCTTAGCGACCCTGTCCGCGTTTTCCCTGTCCTCCATTTCGAAATCATATGCGTCACAAGGAATAAAATGTGCACCGGTCTGTTCGATCGCAGGACGGAATTTTTCAAATGAAAAATAAAAAACTTCATGGCCGGCCCCGGTCAGTCTTCTGACCAGTCCAAGCGTGGGATTGGTATGTCCGAATGCTGGAATACAGAACCATGCGATCTTCATGATTGTTTCTCCTGGTTTGATTCATCAAAAGCTGCAGAAAACAATTCTCCGAATGCCTGCTTCGGCATGATAGCAATACCTCTGTTTTCATCGCCCAGCAGAAGCAGTGTATCGCCAGGTTTGATGCCGAATACTTCTCTTGCCTGCTTTGGTATTACGATCTGCCCTTTTTCTCCGACAGTCGCAGTCCAGGCGTATTTCCCTTTCGGTGCACTCATATTTCATTCTCCTTTTAGGTATGTTTTGTTATACAAATCATACTTTTCATATTCTATATTGTCAATAAACTGAATATGAAGCATATATATCAAGCAGCCTGAACATATAAAAAGCCTCACACGGAGGCATTCAGTTCATTCGATCTTCATTCGTTCAACGGCATAGTCTGAGATCTCTTCAGGCAGGAGTCCGTCTGTACTTCCGCCGTTCATCGCGATCTCCTTCACAACTGAGGAGCTGAGGAACGAATATTCCGGTTTTGCGATCAGGAATAATGTTTCGATAGAGCTTTCCAGTTTCATATTGGCTGTTGCCTGCTGGAGTTCATACTCATAATCCGTAACAGCACGGATCCCTCTTATGATCGCGCTGGCCCCGAGTTTTTTAGCATACTCAACAGTCAGGCCGGTACCGATCTCAACTTTGATGTTATTTCCCTTGACACACTTTTCGATCATGTATTTTCGTTCTTCAGCAGTAAACATGCACTTTTTGCGCGGGTTCTGCATGATCAGCACGATCACTTCATCGAATTTATTTGAAGCACGTTCGATGATATCAAGATGACCGGCCGTGATCGGATCAAATGTTCCCGGATAACACACCTTCATATAATCTCCTCCATGTACTTATAATATGTGATCTTGGTAATACCATATTCCGCTTCCTTATACATTGTGAATCTGCCGATCCGCTGCGGATAGCTGTCTGCCTTTTCAGATTCGATAACTGCCACAGCATTCCGGTTCATCATTTCCTGATCGCTCAGGTACTGCAGAACAGCTTCATTCTTCTGCTTTGCATACGGCGGATCCAGATAAACGAGATCGATATGCTCCTGTTCTTCATGCAGAAGCTTCAGGGCTGTCATATCACTCATGACAAGCAGTCTGCTGTGATCTGTTTCTCCCAGTGCATCGATATTCTTCCGTATCACAGCAGCAGCTGCTTTGGACTTGTCACAGAAGATCGCTTTATCCATACCTCTGGACAAGGCTTCCAGGCCGCAGGCGCCGCTTCCCGCATACAGGTCGAGAAATACACCGCCTTCAAAGAAACCGCCCAGTGATGAGAATACAGCGCCCCTGACCTTATCCAGAGTCGGTCTTGTTGAGGATCCCGGGAGCGTCACAAGTCTTCTCGATGAATGCTTTCCTGCGATGATCCTCATTCGATTTCTCCGTTATAGTACTGAAGGATAACTGCCTGGGCAATGCCGATGGCACACAACAGAGAGATCGTTGAAGAGCCGCCTGCTGAGATCATCAGCAGCGGAACGCCGGTCAGAGGGATCATTCCCGTGACACCGCCGATATTGAACAGACAATGGATCAGGATATACATGGAAGTACCCACCAGGATGATCTTCGCCTTTTCACTCTTGATCCTTGAAGCATAGTTGAACAGTCTCCACATGATCAGAAGATAAGGTATGAATACCAGCAGGAAGCCGATATAACCGAGTTCTTCGACAACGATAGCAAGAATAAAGTCAGTATTCGCTGCAGGGAATTTCGTATACTTACGTACACTGTTTCCGAAGCCAAGCCCTGTCCATCCGCCTGTTGCAAACGCGACCAGACCGCTGACGAGCTGGAATCCGGTGTTGTACTGGTCGGCAAACGGGTTGATCGATGAAAGGATACGGTTGATCTGATAATCCTTCAGCGGCAGTTTTCTGATGATGCCTTCACCATAAGGTGTCAGGATGAAGACGATCATGATAATACCCAGCACCATCAGGATCGCCAGCCATTTTCTGAATTTCCGCATCTGAGGATGTGACGGGATCATAAAACAGATATACGCAATGGCAAAAATAACGACCATCGATCCAAGGTCAGACTGCAGCAGGACGACGATAAACAGATAGATCCCTATGAATATCATCGGAACTTTGATCATATCCCATGTGCTTTTGAACCGTTTCGTAACGTCTCCGCAATAAGCCGCGATGATCAGGATCGTCATGATCTTGGCAAATTCAGACGGCTGGATCGATACGTCAACAGTCGAGATAGGCACACGGATCCAGGCCTTCGCGCCGTTGACTTCCGGGAAGAACAGACATACGATCAGTGCCGCAATAACCAGGAGCGCCAGCAAAGGAAAGTTCTTGTTTCTCAGGAAATCGATCTTGAAATTGGACGTAAGCCATCTCATGGCAACAAACCCGCCGACAAGATAGACGACCTGCTTAATGATCGTCAAAGGCAGATACAGAGGATTATTCAGTGCCTGCCCCATCGAGGCACTTGCGATCATCAGAGTACCGAAGAGCGACAGCCATGCAATGCTGAGTCTGATGACCAGATCAGTACCTTCAGGCATCAGAATATGGAAGCCTCTGTGTTTTTCATTCGTTTTTTTATTCGTATATACGGTCATACAATGATTCTACCACAATCACCAGTTCTGACTGAAAAAACTTAAAATAATATGAAAGCGCTTTTACATCATACAAATCATAAAAACACTTGAAATAGGTCTTAATCACTAGTAAAATTTCACAGAGGTTAACTTATGCTGATCAATAACGATACCATAATCAAGGACAATGATCCTTTTATCCGTGAAAAATCAATGCCTGTGGAACTTCCGCTCAGTGATGAAGACCGTGCGCTTCTTCAGGATCTTTATAACTACGTCAAAGATTCTACCGATCCGGAGAAAGCCGAGAAATTCAACCTGAGACCTGCTGTCGGTATTTCCGCCATTCAGGTCGGTGTTCCAAAGCAGCTTACTGCAGTCATCGTTCCGACGCTTGATAAAGACGGCAACGAGATCACTGCGGAATTCATGCTGGCAAATCCGAAGATCGTATCACAGTCTGTACAGCCGGCATATCTTGATTCCGGTGAAGGCTGCCTTTCTGTCGAAGGTGAACATGAAGGACATGTTGTCAGAAGCGCCAGGATCAAAGTACGCGCCTATGATGCCATAACAGATCAGGAGATCGAGATCCGTGCCAGAGGGTATCTTGCAATCGTTCTCCAGCATGAGATCGACCATTTCAGCGGCACTCTGTTCTATGACAAGATCGATCACGATGATCCTTACAAAGAAATACCCGGTGCCCTGGTAATTTAGTCTATATATCTGACCTCACAGCAAAAACATTCCGTTTTTGTGTTATAATGATTGTGACATAAGAATCAATATTTTCATAATTATCTAATTTATTCCCACCACAACAGGAAAGGAGCTGCCAATGAACGAATTTCAGACCTCCGGGAGAAACGGGCGTCCTGTTCGTTATTCTCAGATCACTGAGCCGGACTATTCTCTGAATGCAATTGACCGACATTCCGATACCCTTGTTTATGCACTTGGAGGTCTCGGTGAAGTCGGAAAGAATATGTACTGCGTGGAACATGATGATGAGATCATCATCATTGACTGCGGTGTGCTGTTCCCGGAAGATGATCTTCTGGGTGTTGATTATGTTATTCCCGATTATTCTTATCTGATCAAAAACCAGTCGCGTATCAAAGCACTTGTGATCACGCACGGTCATGAAGATCATATCGGGGGTATCCCCTTCTTCCTGCAGTCAGTACATCTCAAGCAGATCTATGCACCGCGCTTTGCAAAAGCGCTGATCGAGAAAAAACTCGAAGAGCACAGACTCAGCAGAGCATGCAAGATCGTAGAGATCGACGGCGACAGCAGGATCAAAACCAAATACTTCAATATCGGATTCGTCAATACGGTCCATTCGATCCCTGACTCCTATGGTGTCATCGTCAATACACCGAACGGACGCATCTTCGAAACAGGTGACTTCAAGTTTGACCTGACACCGATCGGTCCCAATGCTGACTATCAGAAAATGGCGTATATGGGACAGGTCGGCATCACGCTCCTGATGAGCGATTCAACAAACTCCGCTGTACCCGGTTTCTCTGTCAGTGAAAAAGCTGTCGCCAGCGCGATCATGGACCAGATCCGTAAAACACCCGGACGTCTTCTTGTATCTACGTTTGCTTCCAACGTCCTGCGTCTGAACCAGATCCTGGAAGCTGCAGTCGCATGCGATAGGAAAGTAGCTGTGTTTGGTAGATCCATGGAAAATGTCTGCGAGATCGGAAGAAAGCTCGGTGTCATCAATATTCCGGACAGTGCGTTTATTACCGGCAACGAGCTGAACACACTGCCTAACTCAAAGATATGCATCGTATGTACCGGAAGCCAGGGCGAACCTATGGCTGCCCTGTCAAGAATTGCCAACGGTACGCATAAATATCTGAAGATCATTCCCGGTGATACCGTATTATTCTCTTCCAACCCTATTCCCGGAAACGGTGTCTCGGTATCGGCTGTCGTCAATCAGCTGACCAGAGTCGGCGCAAATGTTGTTGTCAATTCACCGCTGACATCCTTCCATACGACCGGACATGCCCCAAGAGAAGAGCAGAAACTGATGCTGAATCTGATCAAGCCGAAGTATTTCATGCCTAATCACGGTGAATATAAGATGCTTGTACAGCACTCAGCTACAGCCCAGGAAACAGGTGTACCGGAAGATCACTGCCTGATCTGTTCCAATGGTGATATCGTTGTCATGAGGGATGAGGAATGCTTTATCGCAAATGAGCGTGTCCAGACAGACGCGATCTATGTCGATGGAAATGACGCTTCCGGCCTCTCCACATCGGTCATCAAAGACAGACAGATCCTGGCCAACTCCGGTCTTGTCGCCGTCATCGTAACGATCGACTCCAGGTACAACAAGATCCTGTGCAGACCTAGTATCGTCAGCCGCGGATTCGTATACATCAAGGAATCCCAGACACTTCTGAAGGAAGCGGAACTTGTCGTGTATGACGCGTTAAAAAACAAAATGCAGCAGAGAACGACATTCGGTGAACTTAAAAACTGCATCAGGTCTTCTCTGGAGCCATTCCTGTTCCAGAGAACGAACCGTAACCCGATCGTGATCCCGGTCATTCTGAACCAGAAAGCAGCGATCGCGCAGATCCAGGCTAAACAGGCCGCACGCAAGCTTTAATTGAACCATAAAGAAAACAGCCGTGTGGCTGTTTTCTTATTTGTGTGATCAGTCGATCTTGCTGCCGTTGATCAGTACGAGTTTTACCTTGGAATCGATATCGAACGGTGAGCCTTCGTAAACGACCAGGTCTCCGTCCTTGCCGGGTTCCAGTGATCCAACTCTGTCCTCAATGCCGATATGCTTTGCAGGATTGATCGTGATCGCCTTCAGTGCTTCGTAAGGATCCATGCCTGCCTTGACCGCAAGACCTGCACAGAGTGTCAGATACTGCTGCGGGATGACCGGGGAGTCTGTAATGATCGAGACGAGGCAGCCCTTCTCACTCAGGATCTTCGGTGTTTCCCAGGATTTGTTCTGCAGTTCAAACTTGGATGCGTGTGTCAGTGTCGGACCGACAGCCATCGGATATTCTTTGCACTCTGCAAGCTTGTCAGCGATCAGATGACCTTCTGTCGTGTGTTCAAGCGTCATTTTGACGTTGAATTCACGGGCCAGACGGACAGCTGTCAGGATATCGTTGGCCTGATGTGCATGGATCTTTAGAGGGATCTCACGCTTCATAACAGGGATCATTGCTTCGCACTTGTAATCAAATGCAGGCTTCTTTGCCGGGTCATCTCCTGCTGCTTCAAGTCTTGCCATGTAGTCAAGTGTCTTCAGCATCATCTGACGGATGTTTGCAGCAGTTGTCATACGGGCAGCGTTGCCCTTTTCTCTGTAGCATCTCTTCGGATTTTCACCGAGTGCGCATTTCATTGCGACAGGATCCTTGACGATCATATCATCGACACAGACACCGGTCGTCTTGACTGCGATCCATGTACCACCGATCGCATTGGAACTTCCCTGTCCCGTAGCAACTGTAGTTACACCAGCCTGTGCAGCCATTTTGACAGTCGGATCCAGAGGATTAAAGCTGTCGATCGCTCTGAGCTGCGGTGTGCATACATCGTTCATTTCATTATAGTCAGCGCCTTCAAAACCAATACCGTAGCCATCGAGTCCAAGATGAGCATGAGCATCAATGAAACCGGGATATACATCATATCCTTCAGCGTCATAGACTTCGCCGTCAGATGTCAGATCAGTTCCGATTGCTTTGATAATGCCGTCTTCGATCAGAATATCGGCTTTGTAGGGTTCTTTGTTCACCATATCGTGAATCATACCGTTTTTAACTAAAACCATATTTTTCCTCCACCCGGATTCACTCCGATGGAATCATTGTATGGAGAACCGGCATCTGATGCAACAAAAAAACATCACCCTTGCGGGTGATGCCGGAAAGATCAGAGAATATTGATGTATTTCTTTTCTTCTGCTTCTTTTTTCTGTTCTGTAGGGATCTGAAGTGTCAGGATACCATTTTCATATCCCGCATGGATATCAGATTCACGGATGCTTTCTCCTACATAGAACGTTCTAGAACATGTGCCGCTGTAGCGTTCCTGACGGATCACATTTCCTTTTGCGTCCTTTTCTTCTTTTGAATCATTATGTTCTGCCTGGATCGTCAGGTTTCCGTTATACAAAGAGATCTTAATGTCTTCTTTCTTATATCCGGGAAGGTCAATATCAAGCAGATAATTGCCGTCTTTCTCACGGATATCTGTTCTCATGACTGAAGCCGTATTGAATGTCGGGAACATATCATCAAAGAAGCTGTCAAACAAATCATTTCTTGCCGGTGCAAATCTCATAACTTTATCCTCCTTAAAGTATTTCAATAAATCTTTTTTCTTCTTTTTCTTTTCTTTCTTCACTCGGTACGCTGATCGTCAGGATACCATCGTGCATGGATGCTTTGATATCTGTATCGCGGATCGCTGTGCCGACATTCCATGAACGTTCCAGTCTGCCTGTGAAGCGTTCTTTTCTGAGCAGGTTTCCCCTGTTGTCTTTTTCTTCATTCTCTGAAGTATGTGCAGCTGTAACTGTCAGTGTTCCGTTGAAGAGAGAGATCCGTACATCC
>JAFOMZ010000060.1 GCA_017421125.1 Solobacterium sp. | reverse complement strand
TATAGCGAGCAGCCTTAACTGGGTAAAAACCGGCAACCGTTCTTTTGAGAGAAAATCATCTTTAAACAAATCTGCAATGACCTATCGGAAAACGTATTGAGCTTATATCTTACAAACTCAGAATGTTGTTTTCATAATGCTTGTTTTCAAAGACTGTCACCTGGAATATGACAAAAAAATCTGGTCATGCGCTCTGTACTCACACAACCAGATTTTTTTGATTTGTCAATTGCCTTAACTTACCGGCATTGATTTGCTGACAGAGGCTTTCTTTGCGATCTGCTCCATTGTGATTCGTTTCATCTGCTGTATTCCCGGGCATTATCATAATACAAAATAACGCTGAAACCATAAGTGAAACCGGCAGTTCCATTCACAGTGCCGTCAGTGATGTAAACAGGGATAACGGATATATCTGTCGGACGATCCGTGTTTTTCATTACCGGGCAGAGCTGAACTGACTGAATTGACCGTCCTATGCGGACGTATTAAAATAAAGCAGCTGTTTATTTCGGCGGCGTTTCACATCTTTGGGGAAATGCCGCTGATCTCATAGGGGAGGATTTTATGAATATATTTGGGACTGCAGTCCTGTTATTAACGCTGTCGATGCCATGTGCCCCGGCTTATCAAACTGCAGAGCCGGCTGCAGCAGTGCAGGAGTTCCTTCCGGCAGAAGCAGGGGAAGCATTCCTGACAGCGGATGAACGTTGGAAAACAACGATATATGAGGATGAAGCAGCAGCGGATACTGCTTCAGAAGACGGGGATACAGCCGATCTGGATATCCGGTATCTGCTGTTCCTGCAGGAATTCCGCAGCAGCATCAACGACGCATGGACGCCGTTCATGGAATTCGTATCGACGTTTGCGACAAGATATCTGATCCTGGCTGTCCTGTTCATCTACTGGGCAGTCAATAAGAAGAGGGGCCTGTTTGCAATTTCATCTATGTGCCTGACACTTGCCGTTAACCAGCTGGTAAAGCTGACTGCATGTGTCTACCGTCCATGGATCCGTGATCCGCGGATCGTTCCGGCAGGGGACTCTATCACCTCTGCCACCGGTTATTCATTCCCGAGCGGACATACCGCAACAGCTGCACCGCAGCTGCTGGGAATGGCAGCCACTGCGGACAGACAGAAGAAATGGTTTCCCGTTCTCTGTATTCTGGGAATCATGCTGATAGGATTTTCACGCAATTATCTCGGTGTACATACACCTCAGGATGTATTTGTGGCGATCTGCGAATCTGTATTGTGCGTGATCATCATGCAGAAGATATTCGCGTATATCGGGCAGCATCCCGAAAAAGAAGACCTGTTTCTGATCGCCGGAGTGATCTTCGGCGCTGTATCGATCGCCTATATCACATTCAAGCCGTATCCGATGACGTATGTCGACGGCAAGCTGCTTGTTGACCCGCAGAAAATGATGAATGACGGATACGGGGATATTACATTCCTGATCGCATTCTGTGTCGGACGCTTTATTGAACGCAGATGGATCAATTTTGAACCTACCGGCATCAATGTGCCGGGCATCCTGCTGTGGGCAGTCGGAGGAACGATCTTTGTCCTTCTGAACAACAACATCGGCAAACCGCTGGACAACATGCTGGGCAGCCACTGGGGACATTTTGCCAGAAGAATGATCACAATCCTTTACTACACAGCACTTTATCCGCTGATCATCAAACTGGTTATGAACCGGGTCAGAACAGCATCCAGCTCAGAAACCGGAAAACAGAATAAAAACCGGGATCATTGATCCTTGAACGTCTGCAGATCGAACTGCAGACTTTTTGTTTTCCTGCGCACCTAATGTCTGTCGGAATGCATCTTGTGGGCCAAAAATGCATCTTGCCTGCCAGGTCATTGAATGGCTGAACAAAAACTGTAGAATGATGCCGTAACATCAGAAAAAGATGGTAAAAAAATATGGGGATTTCAGCATTAATCGTGATCGCGCTGCTGGAGACAGCACTGGCTGTCAGAACATGCGCTGCGAGACCGGATAAAAAAACATGGCGGAGAGACCGCCTGATCGTACGTGTTTCAGAACTCCTGAACATCGTTTTTCATTATTTCTGCTCTTCACAGAAGTGGCGGTTCATACCGGCAGTGATAGTTCTTGCGGCACTGTCAGTGATCTCTGTACTGGTATTTGTGATTGCGGGAAATCAGGACAGCACGAAAAAACCGTTTGGCGCAGTTGTATCCTGCATCATGAGTATTCTGCTCTGCGGCATTCTTCTGGTGCCGGCATTTCTGTTTACGAACTACAGCGGTCTGCCGGTATCGGGAAACCATGAGATCAAAGAGACTTCCGCGATACTGATCGACAGCTCACGGACCGATCCTTTTGAAGAAGACGGCAGCTATCGTGAGGTTCCGGTACACTTCTATTATCCGGCTGATGCCGGAACGGAAGAGTATCCGCTGGTAGTCTTCTCACATGGTGCTTTCGGCTACTACCAGAGCAATACTTCTACCTATATGGAACTGGCAAGCAGCGGATATACGGTCGCTGCGCTCGATCATCCGCACCATGCATTCTTTACACAGGATACAAGCGGAAACATGGTCATTGTGGACGGAACCTTTATTGACCGCGCAATGAACCTGGACAACGATATGAACCCGGAAGAACAGTATGCGCTGTATACGGAATGGATGGCATTGCGTACAGCAGATATGAACTTTGCGGTCGATGAGATCAAGACAGCAGTCCAAAACGGCACAACAGATGACAGCTGGTTTATTGCCAATCAGGAAAAAGAAGCCATCAGCGCAATGCTGAAGATGACAGATACATCAAAGATCGGTCTCATGGGTCATTCCATGGGCGGAGCAACTTCTGTCGAGCTCGGCAGGGAACGCAGTGACATTTCTGCTGTTGCCGACATTGACGGAACCATGCTTGGGGAATATCAGGGTGTTGAGAACGGGGAGTTCCTCATCAACGAAGAGCCGTACACTGTGCCTGTGCTTGAATTCGTAAACTGGGAATCGTATATTGATGTACAGCAGTATGTGGAACAGGGCGGCAGATACCCGAATGAAATACTGATCAGACAGGCGGACACAGGTTTTTCCACGACAGTAAAGGATACTTTGCATATGGATTTCACCGACCTTCCGATGTTCTCACCGTATCTGGGAAAACTGCTCGGCAGTGGTGAGCGCAGTACGGAAGAGACTATGAAGATCGTTAATTCCGCTGTGCTGTCCTTCTTCAACTGCTATCTGAAAGGTGAGGGCGTCTTTACGGTACAGGATATTTATTGAGTGCCCGCAGTATAAACATGAACGTACAAATTCAACAGATCACAAATGATGAGAAAGAACTGGTGCTGATCCGATGCCATGAGGTCACGGAAGAAGTGAAAGAGATCGCTTCATTCGTCAGATCCCGTCAGGGCAGTCTGTCTGCCGTATCGGAATCAAAGCAGTATGAGGTCGCTGTAACGGGTATCAGTTATATCGAATCGGTAGACGGAAAGACATTTCTTTATACGGATGAGCGTGTGTATGAGACAGCGTACAGGATTTATGAGCTGGAGGAACTGCTGAAACCAAAGCATTTCCTGCGTGTCTCAAAACCGATGCTGGTGAATCTCATGAAGATCCGTTCGATCCAGCCGGCACTTAACGGCCGCTTTACGGCAGTACTGCGTTCCGGTGAGAAGATCATCATTTCAAGAAACTATGTCAAAGCGCTCAAAACAGCGCTGAAGGGAGAATAGAGCAATGGAGTTCAAGCGCTTTCTCGTTGATAAACTGAGTCTGTTCTTTATGCTGTCGACACTGATCACGATCGCAGTCTCGCTCATCGGTTCATCGTTTGACGGTACTGCTAGTCTCGGATATGGATCCCTGCTGGTGCCGGTCAAATATGCCGGACTATGTTTGCTGCCGACATTTGTGACATGGTCAGGACATGAGCTCTCCCTGCAGGAACTGATCGTCCGCAAGACATTGATGCTGGTGCTGCTGGAAGCGGTGATCATGTGGATCGCATGGACAAGTCCTGTCATAGATACAGGAAACCTGCAGGTCGTATTGACACTCGGCGCAAGCGTGCTGGTCATCTTCCTGCTGGTGAATCTGTTCCTCTGGCTGAGAGACTCGGCAGAAGCGAAAAAAATGAATGAAGATCTGGCAATGCTTCAAAGATTTCAGGATGCAGGGAAAACCGAAGCGCAGAACTGAAACCGGAAGCTGTACAGAAACGATAAATAACCGTCGTCCTGCAAAATACTGCGGGACTTTTCTTTTGCACGGATGAAAAACAAATAAATGATGTAACCATCCCGCTTCTTCATTTGTATGATTAGTGAAAGGCCTTTTCATACAGCAAAGGATACGGATATGCGGATCAATACAGAAACAGCAGCAGAAAAGTACCGGGACCGTCTGTTCGCGGCAGCGTTCCATATATGCAGGAATGCTGCGGATGCGGATGACGTCGTACAGGAGACACTGCTCCGTTATCATAAAACGAATATGGAATATGAAAGTGAGGAACATCTGAAAGCATGGCTGCTGCGGGTAGCGATCAACCAGGCGAAAAATGTGAACCGTTCATTTTTCAGACACAGGATCGTCCCGCTGGAGGATTACATGGAAACACTGTCTTTCGAGTCGCAGGAATCGGAAAATCTGTTCCTGGAGGTGATGCGCCTGCCGGAAAAATACAGGATCGTGATCCATCTCTACTACTATGAGGAATACTCCGTTAAAGAGATCAGTCAGATCCTCGGGATCTCCGACAGCAACACCAAGATACGTCTTGCCAGGGGCAGGGCAATGCTGAAAGAAAAACTGCAGGAGGAATGGGATGAAAATGAGTAATCAAGAGAAATATCAGGCAGCGTTCTCAGTGCTGCACGCGTCAGCTCAATACAGCACACAGAAACAAAGAGCAGAAAACAGACCGGTATTCATGGTCAGAAGATTTGCGGCGGTCTGTGCCTGCATGATCCTCATGCTGGCAGGCGGCTATGGCGTATACGCACTGGGCGGTCAGGCCGTCCGGGAAGTATGGGGATGGGGAAACAACATGCATTATACCGAAACGACCGACAGCGAAACAGGTGAAACGGAAAAACAGGTCAAGGTCATGACGGAATCCCTGACGGATCCTGTTGAGATCAGGAATGACAGATTGTACTTTATCGTTAACGGAGAAGATATCGACATCACTGGTCTGATCTCGGAAACAGAAGCTTATGAGTATGAATATACCGATGAAAACGGCAATACGCATTACTGGCTCGTCGGTAAAAACGGACCCGAAACAAACTATTACGGGTACGGGGAATATATCAGGGATGCTGACGGGAAATGGCTCGGAGGATATTCCGCAAGAACAAATCTGGATGAAAACGGAAAAGGAACAGAATGGCTGGAAGCCGGAAAGAAAAAGATCGGGTTCCCGAAGTGACCCGAATACTTCTTTGGAACAGATTTCATCAATATTTATCTGAAACATGACACATAGCTGTCATGTTTTGTTTGTTATGATGATATTGGAGAGAATACCAATGAAGATAGACAGACTGATCGGAATATTATCTGTACTGCTGCAGGAAGAGAAGACCACAGCTCCGGAACTGGCTGAACGGTTTGAAGTGTCCAGAAGGACCATCAGCCGGGATATTGAGGACCTCTGCAAAGCCGGGATCCCGATACGCACCGTACAGGGTACAGGCGGCGGGATCAGTATCATGGACGGCTACCGGATGGACAGGACCGTACTGACATCCAGGGACATGCAGATGATACTTGCAGGACTTCGAAGCCTGGACAGTGTCAGTAAGGACAGGTACTATGAACGGCTGATGGAAAAGATCAAAGCAGGTTCATCCAGATTCGTCAGCGGACAGGATTCGATCCTGATCGACCTGACATCCTGGCATAAAGATACACTGATCCCGAAATTCGAGATCCTGCAGGACGCAGTCGAAAACAGGCGTACCGTAACATTTCACTACTATGCGCCATCCGGGGAAAGCGTACGTTCAGTCGATCCGTATTTCCTGGTATTCCGCTGGTCGGACTGGTACCTGTGGGGCTGGTGTCACGACAGAAAGGACTTCCGGATGTTCAGGATCAGCAGGATGGACCGTCTGCAGGCAACAGATACTGTCTATGAGGTCAGGGGAGCACCTGTACCCGATATTTCCGATGAAAAGATCTTTCCCGGTAAGATCAGGGTAAAGGTGCTGTTTGCGCCGGAAATGAAGTGGCGGCTGATCGAAGAGTTCGGACCGGAATGCTTTACGGTAAATGATGATGGAAGACTGCTCTTTGACGCAGACCATTCCGATATGGACAGCCTGGTCACATGGCTGCTGACATTCGGGGACAAGGCCGAAATACTTGAACCGGCAGAAGCCAGAACCAGGCTGAAAGAAGTCATCGGGAATATGGCAAAGATATACGGAAAAGAAGATGATCATGAGCAGACAGACGAGGCAGGGATATGAAGTGCTATGAATATGATACGGTACTGCATGAGAATCCGGATAACGGTGGGGCATATGCGGAGTTTCCCTGGAATATCAGGGATGAGTTCGGGAAAGGCCGTGTAAAGGTCAATGCATGGTTTGACGGGATCCCTTACACAGGCAGTATCGTCAATATGGGCGTCAGGAATCCGGACGGTTCGGTCTGCTATATCATCGGTGTGCTGAAAACGATCCGGAAACAGCTGGATAAACATGATGGTGATCTGATCCATGTCCGGATCGAACCATTCCGGGAACAGGAAAACCATGAGAGGTGATATGTATGGCATTTGATTATAAAAAGGAATACAAGGAATTTTACCTGCCGAAGGCAAAGCCGGAGATCGTTGATGTGCCGGAAATGAACTTTATCGCGGTCAGGGGAAAGGGTGATCCCAACCAGCCGGACGGCGCGTACAAAGAAGCCATCGGTATCCTTTATACGATCGCGTATACCATCAAGATGAGCAAAAAGACCGACCATCATATTGAAGGCTATTTTGACTATGTGGTCCCTCCGCTGGAAGGCTTCTGGCGGCAGGAAGGCAGGGAAGGCATGGATTACGGTCACAAGGAAGACTTCATATGGATCTCCGTGATCAGGCTGCCTGACTTTGTGACAGAAGAGGACTTCCGGTGGGCAGTGCGTG
>JAFOMZ010000059.1 GCA_017421125.1 Solobacterium sp. | reverse complement strand
GTCGGTCTTCTCGTTCTATCGTGAAGATGAAAAAGAATATCTGGTCTGCATTCTGAACATGACGCCTGCGTCTTATGAAAACTATGATATTTCCGTTCCGCAGGAAGGAACGTACAAAGAGGTCCTGAATTCGGAAAAGGATATCTATAACGGCTGCAACATGTGCAATTTTGAGCCGATCAAGGCTGTGAAGCGAGATGCGCCAGTAAAGGGATTCGATTACAAGCTTACGATCCGCATTGCACCGTTTGCGGCGATCTGGTTTACATGCCGCAAGCCGGTGAAAAAAACAGAAAAGACAAAATCACAGGGATAAATACCTGATTCAGTTTGCGTATTTGGTTCACAGATACTATACTTACAATGTTTTAACATTCTGGAGGAAGTTATGTCCGTAATGAATGCTTATGTAGATGATTATGGGAAGATCACAGTATATCTTTCCAGAAACTTTTTCGGAGGAAGGACCAATGATTTTTATCTTTCCGATGAAAAGGGAAACTCCTGGGACTGTATCATCCGCAACGTTGAAGAGCGCCGTGATGAAGTTGTATATGAGCTTGTGATCCCCTCCGATCTGGAGATGGGCTTTCGTTACTATGTCAGAGAATCTCATGGAAAACAGGTTGAAGTAAAGTTCAGGTATATCGTTCAGAAGCCTGAATTTGACCGGATGTTTACGTATGACGGCAGCAATCTTGGCGCTGTGTATCATCTGACATATACGACGTTTGCTTTGTGGGCACCGACAGCGGTAAACGTCATGGTGCGCATCAAGAATGAGCGTAAGGTACATGTTCTCAATATGCGAAGAACCAGCCAGGGTGTCTGGCGGGCAAAATGGTCCGGAGATCTCAAACGTGCTACCTATGTCTATCTGGTCGACCGCAACGGCGAGATCGTTGAGTGCACGGATCCGTACGGCATCAGTTCGAATGCCAACGGCAGGGAAAGTGCAGTCATCAATCTTGCGTCAGTGGAATCCATCAAGGATTATGAAGTCAAGACACGTGTCAGGACGCCGGCAGACGCCGTGATCTATGAGATCAATGTCAGGGACCTCACGAGCAATCCCGTGGACGACGGTCATGTCCAGAAACGCGGCACATATGCGGCGTTCATTGAAAAAGGGACGCAGCTGAAAGGAAAGTCCACAGGCCTGGATTATCTGGTCAGCCTGGGCGTCACGCATGTTCAGCTCCAGCCTGTGCTTGATTTCGCGACAGTTGATGAATACCATCCGGAATGGGGATATAACTGGGGATATGACGCCCAGCAGTTCATGACGCTGGAAGGCTCCTATTCCACCAGCCCCAACGACCCGTACGCGAGAATGATGGAATTCCGCAAGCTGGTCACAACACTTCACAAAAACAACATCAGGGTCACGCTTGACCTTGTGTTCAACCATATGTATGAAACACATGAGAACTGTCTGGAAGCAGCCGTTCCGTATTATTACTTCCGGTACAATCAGTCCGGCGGTCTTTCAAACGGTTCATTCTGCGGCAATGACCTGAACTCTCTGCGTCCTATGACGCGGCACCTGTTCCTTCATGCGATCAGATTCCTGATGAAGACCTATGGTGTCGACGGATTCCGTTTTGACCTGATGGGCATCATC
>JAFOMZ010000058.1 GCA_017421125.1 Solobacterium sp. | reverse complement strand
ATCAGGATCTGTTTCCCGCGGTGCTCCGTCAGCAGTCCGACAAATTCACGCACGGCCGCATTCGGCCAGAAATACCATCTGGTCGGTGCTCCCATTCCCAGAGCCTTCATTTTCACGCGTCTGGCCTTCAGGCCGCTCCGGAATACATGATAATTGGTCGTGGAGAAAGCGATCCTGCCTTCGGGATCAGCTGCCATGATCTTTTCTTTTGAAAACTTCATGTTTTCCAGTGTATTCGAAGACTGATCTTCTTCTATGATACGGGATTCCGGGATCCCGTGTTCCATCAGGTACTGTTTCATGGCCGAGCTTTCGGAAACGGCTTCATCAGCTCCCTTGCCGCCTGATGTGATGAACGTCAGCTCTTTTCCTGTTTCTTTCTTCTGGTATCTGTCAAATTCCAGGGCACGATCGATCCTCCCCTTCAGAAGCGGTGTCGGCCTGCCTTCGCTGTTCAGTCCGCATCCGAGAATGATCAGGAAGTCCTTGTCCGGTTCCGGAACGTAAGTTGCTGCGAGTACACCGGCAATGATGACGCCGATGATCATGCATTCTACATACAGATATACCGACGCATAGACACCGCAGAAGATATCATGCATCATGATCTGAAATTCCGATCCGGAGACATAATAATCCAGACGGTACAGGATCAGATCTCCCGCAACCAGGAGGACTGCCAGGATCATGCCGAGGAGATTCACGAAGCGTTTTCCTTCATATCTGATCAGGTAGATGTTTGAGACAAACAGCGCGATCGAAAAGATCAGGATAAACGGGAATGTCAGAAGAAGGTACATCTTTGCCGATTCATTCATCATATGGAGCACATGCGCGGCAGAGTAATAGCCGAGCTGCTCGATCGTCTCAAGCACTCCGTATATGTGGAGGATCAGCACCGTCAGCACAAACAGGGCAAAGCCCATGTAATAGATCGTGTTATAGGAATAAAGATTATACTGGATCTGCTTGAAGAATGCGTCGACCAGCAATACGATGACCGTCATCAGATACATTGCAAAAACAGCACCCGCGATCAGACCGTTCTGATCATACGGACCGTACATGAAAAAGCCCATGATCAAAGCAGTGACCAGTGAAAGTGCTGCTATGTTGTATATCTTCGGTTTCTTTGTCCTTGTGTCCAGTTTCAGCATTTCTGCCGCCTTTTCAGTTCGTCCAGGAACCGTTTCATTTCTTCCGGATAATCGTCTACGGTATCCAGGTTGTTATCCCCGAGTTCGATCATCTTGTTTCTGCCGTGATAATCGCTTCCGGCAGTAACATACAGATCATATTTCTTTGCAAGATCAAGCATCTCGTTCTGCAGTTTGGCGGTAAAACCGGAGTAGAACGCTTCCACGCCCTGCAGGCCCATGCCGATCAGTTTCTTCAGGCGTTCTTCCATTTCCTGGCCGATGATCAGCTGGTCCCCGCTTCCATAGCATGGATGCGCAAGTACGGGAATGCCTCCCGCACCAAGGATCCCTTCGATTGCCTCTTTGGGACGCACATATTCCATGTGGAAGTGAAGCTGGTTGATGTATTCCAGGATCGCGATCTCTTTGGTTTCCGTATATCCGTACTTTACCATCAGGTTCGCAATATGCGGTTTCCCCGGATTATCCCTGGCAAGCAGTTTCTCCAGGTCTTCGTCGGAAAACCAGAAGCCGAATCTGTCCCTCAGGAAATCAAGGCGTGCTTTGACCTTGTTCATCCGGTATGTATGACCAAGATCGACCAGGCCAAGGATCGTATCCGATGAAGGGTCATAGTCATATCCGAGGATATGATACTTACCGTCTTCATCTTTGCAGGAAAACTCGGCACCGCAGACAAATTCAGGGTCTCCTTCTTTCAGCAGGTCCGGAATGATCGTGCTTGCTTTTACTGCGTCATGATCCGTCACTGAAAACAGACTGATCCCGGCTTCCCTGACTTTCTCCAGGAGTTCCCCTGGCGTATCAGTGCCGTCTGACACAGTTGTATGTATATGCAGGTCGATCTTTTTCGGATAATTCATATCAGTTCTCTTTCTGCTGTTCAGGAAAGCTTTTTGACAAGCTTCAGGATATTCTCTCCGTCCTTATATTCGTAGGACATATCGTCGACCAGTTTCTTGGTCATGAAGATGCCAAGGCCGCCTACCGTGCGTTCTTCTGCCGGCAGTGATACATCGGGATCTTCTTTTGCCATCGGATCAAACGGTACTCCCTGATCGATGAATGTAATGACTGCAGTGACAGGATCACCTGTTATTTCAACACGGATCTTTGCTTTGCCTTCGCCGCTGCCATGTTCATATGCATAGCTTGCAATATTGACAAAGATCTCCTCTGCCGCGAGCGTTACCACGGTGATCGCTTTCGGCGTGAAGCCTGCTTCATCCATGCGTTCTTCAATGAAGCTGATGACCTGCGGGAGATTTTCCGATTTTGCGTCGACCTCAAGCTCGTTTCCGGCGAACAGGAGCGTATCTGTTTTGGCAACCAGTTCGATCAGTTCTTTTGTCCAGTGATCGATCTCTTTTTTGCGTTCCGGATCATTCAGTCCGTCTCTGCGGATCGAACGTCTGATCAGGCGTGTATAGCCGATGATCCTTGCTTTATCTTCAACTTCCCTGATCCGGTCTTCAATTTTGGTACCCAGATATGCAGCAAGGACCTTATGCCAGAATTTCGTGGATGTTTCATAATCAAAGCCCTGGAATCCCTGGACCACGCTGTGATCAAGTTCCGAGAATCCGATGAACGCGTTGTACATGGAACCGAGCTCAAAGATAGGATGACCGATTGCCAGTGTATCCATATCGATCAGAAGAACTTCATCCCCCTGCAGCTGCAGGTTCTTTGTATGATAATCACCATGGATCATATGGTTGTCCTGGGGAACATCTTCCACCAGCTTCAGCAGCTTTCTGCCTGTTTCTTCAGGCAGATAGTCCTGCATGAACTGTGCCCATTTGATCGCTGTATCGCGCTGATCCGGGAACTGGCCGTCCGTTACGACTGTTCCGTGGATCTTTTTCAGAAGCTCTACGTATTCATGAACGCACCAGTCGAGCTTGTCCGGTTCATCGGACAGGATCTTGGAGAAGGATCTCGCATTCAGGAGTTCAAATACGGATCCGTAGCTGTCGCCGACTTTTACAACATCATATGAGATAGCTGTCGGGATACCCAAAACAAGGGCAGCACGCGCGACTTCACGTTCATGCCTGATCTCTTCCAATGCATTGGCGTCATGGAATGTTTTGACGATGTTGTCATCATCGATCCTGTAGATCGTTCCATTGGCTCCTCTGCCGATCTCTTCGCATCCTTCGACAGAGATCACGCGGTATGCCTTTTCCACGGTCATCATTTCCGTGAAGCCTGTCATTTCCAGAATGTCGTATACATCTGTTTTGACATTGATGATCTTCAGATCGGGGTTCGTCTTCTTCAGATGCAGCAGGATACGCAGGCCGGCACTTGAAATGTATTCCAGATTTTCCGCATCGATCACGATCGGCACAGCTGTTTTATCCTGGATCAACTGTTTGATCTCAGCTTCTGCCTGATGCGAATTGTTTGAATCGATCCGCCCCGACAGAGTGATCAGAAGTTTGTTATCTTCAAATCTACCATTCACTTCCTGCATATATATCCCTCATTTCTGATGATGCGGATCAGCTTCATTCCGCATCTTTTCTTTTCCTTTGTATTCAAGGCACAGCATCGTTATATCATCGGACTGTTCGGTATCCCCGCAGAATCCGCTGAGCCTTTCCTGTACGTTTTCGATCACTTTTCTGACATCTGCGTCCGGTTCGCTATTCAATGCGTCCAGCATTCGGTCTGTGCCGAACATCCCGGATGTTCCGCCTGCCGCTTCAGATATTCCGTCCGTATACAGGAACAGCTTCGAACCCGGTTTCAGAACGATCTCATAGTCCGTGTATTCCAGATTGCTGATCCCCCCGATGACAAATCCGTGCTTGTCCTGGATCAGTTCATATCTGCCGTTTTCATGCATGACTGCCGGATATTCGTGTCCGGCATTGGCGGCGATGATCTTTCCTGTAGAGATCTCGAGGATACCGAGCCATACCGTAACGAACATTTCCTCACGGTTGTTGGAACAGATCAGGTCGTTCGTATTCTTCAGGATCGCAGACGGACTGATATTCATCATCGCATTGTTCGAAAGGATGATCTTGGATGCCATCATGAACAGGGCTGCCGGTATGCCTTTGCCGGAAACATCCGCCATGACCATGCAGAGATGATCCTGGTCGATCAGGAAATAGTCGTAGAAGTCTCCGCCTACCTCCCTTGCCGGCTTCGAATACGCATAGATATCAAATTCCGGATATTCCGGGAATGCCGGATAGATATTCGGCAGCATATCTGTTTGTATGCGGTTTGCCAGCGACAGTTCTGTATTGATGCGTTCCTTTTCCGCTGTGACCCTGGTCAGGTCTTCTTCATGTTCAGCCAGATCACGTTCCATATCCGACATGACGAGACTGAGATTTTCGATCTCATCACCTGTTTTGATATTCAGGGAGGAGAAATGATCTTCAACATCATTTCCTTCCCGTCTGTCTTTTACATAATCCTGTGCTGCCTGTGAGATCGCGTTGATCGGTTCCACCAGTGTTTTCTTCATGCGTTGTATCAGCAGATAGCCAAACAGGTTCATGATCAGAAACACGCCGGCTGTATACTGCCAGAAGAATGACTTCATGCCGTTCACAACGTTGGCAAGTGATACATCCGTAAGGATAAATGCCTTGATCTCTCCGTCACTGCCTCTGAACGGAACACCTGTCGTACAGAGCCAGCCGTATTTTTCTGTTTTATCGATCTCGTAGAGTCTGCCGGTCCCGTCCCAGTTGAGGAACCTCTGCATCCCTTCCTTCGAAACGCTTTCCCATTCACCCGGCATCATATGTTCTTCCGAATCATCCGGGTCGGCGATATATACCATGGATAATGTGTTTTCGTCATACATGGCAAGGTATACAAATTCCACCTGATCGAAATTCAGGTATTCCGACATAACGGAACAGATGGTCTGATAATCCTCACGTTCCGTAAATGACAAAAAGCGTTCCTGATCGTATGCTGTATTTTCATCCGCTGCCCGCAATGCGCGGTATTCCTGCATGACCGCTTCACTCAGCGGTTCTATATCCACCGTCCGGTTCAGAATATGCAGCGCATTTTCTGAAAGACTGAATCCTTCGGAGATGTACTGATCGACTAATGAGTATGAAAACATACCCAGGCCGATCAGCAGTGCGGTGATCCCCAGGATAATGGATCCGATGATCGTTGAATGGAACACGCGTGAGGCCAGAGAGTGACGTTTTCTCTCC
Organism: Solobacterium sp.; assembly: GCA_017421125.1. Classification (GTDB taxonomy): domain Bacteria; phylum Bacillota_I; class Bacilli_A; order Erysipelotrichales; family Erysipelotrichaceae; genus Bulleidia. The sequence continues at coordinate 12,911 of JAFOMZ010000058.1, read as the reverse complement.
TGCTCACTCATTTCCCTGATGGTTTTCTCCGGCATGCCGTTCCCCGGTTATTCAACAGTCAGGATATCCAGGAATCCTGTGATCTCAAAGATCTCCATGACTGTCGTATTGACATGGATGACCTTCATCGTGCCCTGCTTGGACATGATCTTGTGTGCTGCCAGCAGTACACGCAGACCTGCAGATGAAATATAGTCCAGTTTTTCCAGATCAAGCACAAGTTCCGTGATACCGTCCATTGATTCCTGGAGGGATGTCTCGAGATCAGGGGAAGTGTTTGTATCCAGTCTGCCTTCCAATGCAACAGTCAGTTTGCTGCCATCAGTGCTCTTATTAATATTCAGCATTATCTTGTACTCCTTTTCTATTATTCTATACGATTTCATGCGGTTTTTTGCACATACATATTATGGCGCTTAATTCTTCCGGTGTCTATTTCTCTCCGTAAGAAAAGACGGTCCGCAGGGTGCAGACCGCCTCATTCCTAAAGATCTTATTCTGTTCTCAGGGCAGTTACCGGATCGCTCTTGGCTGCCTTTCTGGAAGGGATCAGTCCGCCGATCATCGTCAGGATGACACTCAGTATGACAAGTATGACTGCCGCGTTGTAAGGCAGCTGTGCCACGACGTTGGCATCCGTGAAGTGCCTGATCAGCGCATTTCCCGGGATCAGCAGCAGTTCCGTGATCACGATGCCGAATATGCCTGCCAGCAGACCGATGATGAATGTTTCCGCGTTGAATACCGAGGAAACGTTCCGCTTGGAAGCACCGATCGCACGCAGGATACCGATCTCTTTCCTTCTCTCCAGTACGCTGATGTATGTGATGACGCCGATCATGATCGAAGATACGACCAGTGAGATGGCCACAAAGGCGATCAGGACATAGCTGATGGCGTTGATGATATCCGTAACGGATGACATCAGAAGTCCTACCGTGTCGGTATAGTTGATGACCTTTTCATCCTGTCCTGTATCCTTCATCCGCTGATTGTAGTTATCCAGGATATCCGTGATTTGTTCTTTGCTTTCAAAGTTCCTGGGGTAGATCGTAATGGCATACGGCTTCCTGACTTCAGCGTATCCCAGTGTTCTCAGGTTTCCTTCATAGGATGCCTGTTCCTTGGACATGAGTGATGAGAGCAGTTCCTGGAGCTGCTGTTCATCCATGTTCATCGAGATCGCTTTTGCGAACTCCTCAGGATGGATGCTGAAGGCATCGTTCATGTTTTCCGCCAATGACTGCATCGCAGTCGTCATTGCTGTGGTTATCTTTTCCGTCAGCTGGGAGAGCACATCCGTCATCATCTTTCCGATGGCTGTCGCAAGGTTCTCACCGAATTCCGTAAACATATCTGCCATGGCTTCGCCGAACTGCTTGGAGATCTCTTCCGTATTGACGGATTTTTCGATCCCCTCGGAGATCGTCTTCTTTCCTTCGTCCGTCTGCAGGTAGTCCGTGAATGCCTTGACGATCTTTTCAGGCTCCGGCAGGTTGTTCTGCTCCGCATATGCTTCGTAGTTTTCCGTGATGTCCGAGATGATCTTTTGGATCTCTTCATCCGTGATCTCCACTTCCGAAAATGCCGCGGCGATCTTGGCTGTCTGTTCCCTGATCAGCTGGGAAGCTTCTTCGGTCTGCAGATATGCCGCAAGATTTTCGTTGAAGTTCTGCGGATCCAGTTCATTGGCGATCACATATTCCTGATAGCCGGACATCACGACAGCCACAAGCTCCGTGATCTGCTCTTCGGTGATCTGATCGATATTCTTTGTTGTGATCAGTTCCGACAGGATGCTTCTCAGATATTCCCGTGTCTCATCTTCTTCAAGATATTTCCGGATCGCATCAGGCAGCTTTGTGTAGTCAGTCGAAGTATCTGACTGGGCATACTTGCTGTATCCCTCAAGGATGCTCCTGAACATCTCCATCAGCTGTTCCTGATTGACCTTGATATTGATATTGGACAGCAGTTCCGCAAAGTCTTCCTCGTTGAATGCAGGAACCGCATCCGACAGGGCTGACATATCCATGCCGGACAGATCCAGGTCGCTCATATCCATATCCGAGAAAGCGGATGTATCCATCTGAAGCTTGCTGGCATCAAAGGAGAACACCCTGTTCAGGGCGTCGACATCAACGCTGAACAGTGTTTCCAGGTTCAGGGAACTGTCTTCCCTGTCTTCGTTGAACGGGCTTCCCGTAAAGACGTCCGTGCCTGAATCTCTGATCTGGGAACGTACGATCGTGCTTCCCGCCGCATAGTCCATGATATCCATCGTCAGCTCATAAGGATAATAGACGGAACCCGGGATCAGTACGGAAGTAGATGCGTCTTCCTTGCGGATCACGACGCCGGTGATCGTCAGATCATTGCTTTTCCTGATCAGGTCGCGCATGTAGACTTTATCGTCCGACTTGTTTTTCCAGACATCGTATTCATCATCGTAAACATATTTGTCACTGCTGAAGACATGTTTGAAGGTAAGACCGATAAAATCCTCATAATCCAGTTCGAGCAGAGGATCCTTTGATTCTTCAACGTCCTCCCCGGCAGCGAATTTATTGAGCATGTCCTGCATTTCCGCCATGTCTTTCAGGCCGAGGCTGTACAGGACCGTATCTGTAATGCGTCCTGTCTGTGACAAAACAAGCACTGCTTCCTGGTTATTGTTCGGCCAGTGGCCGGCTTTCAGATCATATGAATTGATATACAGTGACTTATCATACGGCAGAGGCTGGAAGATATTCGCGGAGAACTGTGATGAGAAAAATGTTCCGCCGCCGAATCCGAGCGTTCCCATTGACTGATCCGGGTTGATCTGGTAGATCTGATCCCCTTCCAGTCTGTAGATCAGGGGTGTGACATTATATGAATATTCGATCGCTTTCGCATAATTGAGAATGTCGCATTCATCGCTTTCAAAATACGTCTTCAGCGAAGCCAGGTCATTGGAAGAAACACGTGAGAAGATACTTGAGGCGACTCTGCGTTCCGTCACATTCTTCTGAACCTTTTCTTCCTCTTCTTCATCCGATTTTTCCGGCACCTCGATAAACGAGGACAGGGAGATCCCGGCATTCTGGATCTCCAGCGGATATTCCAGGAGCGTCTCTTCCTGGACATCCTCGATATATTTATTGACGCCGGTCGACAATGACAGGATCGACGCAATACCGATGATGCCGATCGATCCGGCAAATGCGACCAGTATCGTTCTGGTCAGTTTTGTTTTCAGGTTGTTGAAGCTCAGCGCCAGTGCAGTCAGGAATGACATGGAGGCTTTGCCGAGGTTCTTATGAACAGGCGCATCCTGCAGCTTTTCATCAATGATCAGCGGATCGGAATCACCTGTAATATGACCGTCCTTCAGGTTGACGATCCTTGTTGCGTACTGTTCTGCCAGTTCCGGGTTATGGGTGACCATTACGACAAGACGGTCCTTGGCCACTTCCTTCAGAAGGTCCATGACCTGGATGCTTGTTTCCGAGTCCAGCGCGCCGGTCGGTTCATCCGCCAGCAGGATATCCGGGTCGTTGACGAGCGCTCTCGCGATTGCAACTCTCTGCATCTGTCCGCCCGACATCTGGGACGGCTTTTTATGGAGCTGGTCTCCGAGTCCGACCTTGGTCAGTGCTTCGGCAGCCCTCTGTCTGCGTTCATTTCTGGAAATACCGCCGATCGTCAGGGCAAGCTCAACATTGGAAAGAACTGTCTGATGCGCGATCAGGTTATAGCTCTGGAACACGAAACCGATCGTATGGTTTCTGTAGGAATCCCAGTCACGGTCTTTGTATTTCCTGGTGGAGATCCCGTTAATGACCAAATCACCTGAATCATAACGATCCAGGCCGCCGATAATATTCAATAAGGTCGTTTTTCCCGAACCGCTGGGGCCGAGTATCGCAACGAACTCGTTGTCCCGCAGATTGAGGCTGACATGGTCCAGTGCTTTCTGGACCAATGGGCCTGTACGGTATTCCTTGCATATATCCTTGATCTGAAGCATCGGTCTCCTCCGATTATTACTCTATCACATAGTATATTTGATCAATATGTGATAGGTGTGTGCTGTATTAAGTATGAAACTTGAATGCATGATCCGGCTGTGATAATATCGGATAGAACATTTGTTCTGCCCAATAGATTTTATTGCAGCACATTATGAATGTCAATATTCATACATTGCAGAAAGGAGGCTATCCATGAAACTGACACAGAAGCAGATCTGCGCCATGCAGAAAAGCAACAGTGAATCCAATCAGGCCACAAGAAAAGCCATCAAAGATGCGTTTCTTGTTCTCCTGAAAGAACATGACTACCAGAAGATACGGATCACGGAGATCATCAATCATGCGCATGTTTCACGTTCGGCTTTTTACCATAATTACAAGACCAAGCAGGATATCATGATCGATATGTTCCATGACGCGTTCCTGGACATCGGTTCCAGGACAGGCGCTGACATGAGATTCAACTGGGAAACGATCTTCTCCTACGCCAAGGCCAATGAATGGAAAATCCGGCTTCTGATCAAAGCCGGACTTCAGCAGCATCTTCTGAAAAGTATGAACGAGGCAGGCCCCGGCAATTATCACGCGTCATTATGGAACGGCATGATCTACAATGCCATCCTGCATTACGCAGAATCAGGCTTCCCCGATCCGGCAGAAGCAGCACAGCAGGTGCATGCGTCGCTTCTGGATATTGCCGGATATATCCGTCCCTGACTCAGGCCCGTCTGCCAAGCAGCCTTCCGGCCGCGCTCATCAGGGCCCAAACGATGATATCCGCCGCTACGATCGTTGAACCGACCGGTGTGCCGAGCAGGATCGCCGCGATCATTCCGCCCAGCGCACAGCATACGGAAATGACTGCCGCGCATATCGTTACATTCCGGAATGAGCGGAACATCGCCATCGCGGAGACTGCCGGGAATACGATCAGGGCACTGATCAGCAGTGAGCCGACCAGGTTCATGGCCAGGACGATGATCAGGGCACTGGCTGCCGCCAGCATCAGATTGATCTGGTCTGCCCGGATGCCTTCTGCCTTGGCAAAGTCCTCATCAAACGTGACCGCAAAGATCCGGCTGTACAGCAGAACGTAGACTATCAGGACAAACGCCGACAGGAATACACACAGCCATACTTCTCCTGCCTTCAGGGTCAGGATACTCGTTGCCCCGAACAGTGTACTGCAGACATCCCCTGCTACATTGGAGGATGTCCCGGAGACATTCATGAGCAGATAGCCGACAGCCAGCGCTCCGGCAGAGATCATTGCGATCTGCGCGTCACCTCCGACGCGTTTTTGTTTTCCGCCCTTCAGCAGCAGTACCGCTGCCAGTACGGTGACCGGCAGGATCACGATCATTTTCTGATCTGCCAGTTTGAGGACGGTTGCGGCACACATGGCACCGAATGCCACATGTGACAGACCGTCGCCGATATGCGAATACCGCTTCAGCACGAGCGTGACACCTAATATGGAAGCCGTCAATGAGATCAGTACGCCGGTGATCAGCGCATAACGGACAAACGGATACTGAAGGTACATCATCAGGTCCGCAATCATGATACATGTTCTCCGAAGAAGTCTGTGCCCGTGCCGAACCATACTTCTTTTCCGAATGACAGGATGCAGTCCGCGTATTTTTCCGCAGCATCCAGATCATGGGTGATCATGATCACCGTCATGCCTGACTTGTGCAGGCGCCAGATCATGTCATACATCTGTTCCGTTGTTTCCGGGTCAAGTCCCGTTACCGGTTCATCCAGCACCAGCAGCCTGTCTGCCGCGCACAATGCCCTTGCCAGCAGTACCCTCTGCTGCTGTCCGCCGGACAGCTCCTGGAAACTCTTGTTCTTCAGCTGGGTGATCCCCATCTGTCTGATCTTTTCATCGGCAGTTTCATGATCCTGTTTCCGCATGAAGAAACGGAAACCGGGCCGGCTGATACAGCCGGAAAGCACGACCTCTTCCACACTTGCCGGGAAGTCACGCTGGACCGCTGACTGCTGGGGTACATATCCGATCTTCCCCTGCACTTCCGGTGCGAATGTGATCGTACCGCCCATCGGCTTCAGGATACCAAGCAGCGTTTTGAGGAATGTCGTCTTGCCTGAACCGTTTTCCCCGACCACACACAGGTAGCTGCCCTCTTCCAGGGCAAAGGAAAGATGATCAAATACGGGTATCCCTTCATATCCGCTTTTGAGGTCTTTGCATGTCAGTATCGTCATATGAGCTCACCTGACTCCTGCCGCATAGCACGACTCACACAGTCCGTAGAATACAGTCCTGCGGGGATCGACATAGAATCTGTGTTCCTCTCTGATATGCTGCTCCAGTTTTTCCACCTCATCACAATGCAGATGGATGATCTGTCCGCAGGACAGGCACCTGCAGTGGCAGTCGGTATGTTCTTCCGTTTTTCCGTATACATAGCAGGCAGGTGAATTTTCATCAACGATATACTTCGTTACTTCACCGTCCTCTGAGAGCTTGTCCAGGTTCCTGTATACGGTCGTCAGGCCGATCGCAGTCCCCTGCTCAGCCAGACCGTGATACACGTCGGACGCGCACAGGTGTTCGCCTTCATGTTCTTTCATATACTGCAGAAGCGTTGTCTTCTGCGATGTTTTATATCCGGATCGTCTCATGATATTACCTCCGATTTGAAAACGGTTTTCATTTTAGAATCAAAGGCCTGTCCTGTCAAGTCAGACATCTGCCGGCATATGATCTGTTCCGGATATGTTTTTTTCTTTATTTGTTTTCCATTCGCAGTACAATAGACGGCAAAGGGTTAGGTTTTAGTTATGGGAACATTTGATCAATTCATTGAAGATCTGGATGCTTTTGTCTGGGGACCGTGGATGCTTGTCCTTCTGGTCGGAACCGGTCTGTTTCTGACAGTCCGTCTGAAAGCACTGCCATGGCGCAGGATCGGCTATGCGCTGAAGCTGGTATCGGGAAAGGAAGCGCGTACCAGAACGGCAAAGGGTGACGTTTCGTCCTTTTCGGCATTGATGACAGCCAGTGCTGCCACGATCGGTACAGGCAATATCATCGGTGTTGCAACAGCGATGTATTCCGGAGGTCCCGGTGCCCTGGTGTGGATGTGGATCTCCGCACTGTTCGGAATGAGCACAAAGTTCGCCGAATGCATGCTGGCGATCAAATACCGTGAGGTCAATTCCAAGGGAGAAATGGCGGGCGGTCCGATGTACACGATGAAGAACGGCTTCCGGAATAAAAAAGCAGGCATGTTCCTGGGGATCCTGTTTGCCGTATTCGCCACATGCGCGTCATTCGGCATCGGCAACATGACCCAGGCCAATTCCATTGCCGATTCGCTTTCCAACACATTCTACGTACCGGATATGTTCACCGGGTTCATCCTGACAGTACTGACATTCATCGTCGTTGTCGGCGGGATCAGGTCCATTTCCAGGGTCAGTGATATCCTCGTACCGGCAATGGCTGTACTGTATGTCTTCTTCGGTCTGATCGTCATTATCTGCAATATCAGGAATCTTCCTGCCGGACTGCATGATATCTTTGTCATGGCATTTGATCCGAAGGCAGTCGGCGGCGGTATTCTCGGTACGATCGTCGTATCGGTCTCCAATGCAATGCGCTACGGTATCGGCAGAGGCTGCTTCTCCAATGAGAGCGGTCTGGGCTCCGCAGCCATTACGGCAGCCTGTTCAAACAGTGAGGATCCGGTCCATGAAGGCTATATCTTCATGATGGATACCTTCTTCGATACGATCATCATCTGTACGATCACGGGTCTTGTCATTGCCTGCTCAGGCATGCTGGGAGGCGTCAATGCGGCAGGTCTTCCGCTGAAAGGAAGCGAGCTTGTCTCATATTCCTTCTCAACTGTATTGGGCAATGCCGGCAAATATGCCGTATCCATCGGCATCATCCTCTTTGCGTTCTCCACGATCATCGGCTGGGAATACCATGGGGAAAAGTCACTGGAATTCCTGGTAGACAGCCCGAAAGCAGTGCTTGTTTACCGTGTCCTGTATTCCGCACTTGTATTTGTAGGAGCTACGCTGAAGCTGGAAACGGTATGGAATATCTCCGACATCATGAACGCGCTGATGGCAGTGCCTAATCTGATCAGCCTTCTGGTGCTCAGTTCCGTGATCAAAGAAGAAACGGAACGGTACGAACGCACGATCGCAGAATAAAAAGAAGTACCTTCATCAGATACTTCCTTGACGGTATGACATGGCTCATACCGTTTTTGTTTTCATTCAGTCAAGATCCTGTCCGTTGGATTCACAGACTTTCTTATACCAGTAGAAGGAATCCTTCCTGCTTCTGGCAAAGTCTCCTGTTCCGTCATCATGTCTGTTGACATAGATGAAGCCGTATCTCTTTGCGAACTCACCTGTTCCGGCAGAAACGACATCGATCGGTCCCCATGTCGTGTATCCGATGACCGGAACGCCGTCTTCTGCGGCGTCACGCATAGCCTTGATATGCTCACGGAAATAAGCGATCCTGTACGGGTCATGGATGGATCCGTCTTCCTCTACCGTGTCGAATGCGCCGAATCCGTTCTCAACGACCATCAGAGGTACATGCGGATAGCGGTCATGGATGTAGTTCAGGGAATAACGCAGTCCGTCAGGGTCGATCTGCCAGCCCCAGTCGGAAGCCTTCAAATACGGGTTTTTGATACCGCCGACGATATTTCCGCCGATCGTATCCTTGCCTTCGGGATCCGCAGCGACACAGTTGGTCATGTAATAGGAGAATGTGTACATGTCGACAACGCCCTCCTTCAGGATCTCGGCATCACCTTCCTTGATGAACTGAGACGGATCGATCCCGTTCTGTTCAAAGTATTTGAAGATGTATGTCGGGTATTCTCCTCTGACCATGACATCCGGGCAGAAGTCATTGAACAGCTGGTATTTCTTCTGTGAAGCGATCATATCCTTCGGATTGCATGTAGCGGGATACCAGGGGATATGTACGATCATACAGCCGATCATGAAGTCAGGGTTGATCTCATGACCTGCCTTGACTGCCAGAGCGCTTGCCAGGAATTCATGGTGCAGCGCCTGATAGCGGTGCTGAGGCACATCCTTAATCTGTGTGCGGGCTACCGTATCGGTACGGTTGAGGTCTTCATCTTCGACCAGGCCGAGTCCGTTGTAGGCATGCGGAGCTGTCGCGGTATTGATCTCATTGAATGTCAGCCAGTACTTTACTTTGTTCTTATAGCGTTTGAAGCATGTCGTCGCGTAGCGCACGAAGCAGTCTACGGAAGCTCTGTCATAGAATCCGTGATACTTTTTGACCATTCCCCAGGGGATCTCATAATGGCACAGAGTGATCAGCGGTTCAATGTTGTATTTATGGCACTCGTCAAACAGATCGTCATAGAACTGCAGACCTGCTTCATTCGGCTCTTCGTCATATCCATTGGGATAGATACGCGACCAGTTGATGGAAGTACGGAATACGCTCCAGCCCATTTCCGCGAACAATGCGACGTCTTCCTTGTATCTGTGGTAGAAGTCGATCGCTTCATGGCTGGGATAGAAGACATCAGGGTTGATCTGAGGGTAGAACATACGGGGAGTATTCACGTTTCCGCCGATGATCATATCGGCTGTGGAAAGTCCTTTTCCATCCTCAAGATACGCGCCTTCAGCCTGATTGGCAGCGATTGCGCCGCCCCATAAGAAATTGTCAACAAATGGCATATGTAATGATTCCTCCTGTCTTAATAGTACCATGTGTTCCGGGTATTCTGCCTGCTGAAGCATATGAAAACACCGGCCGTCCCGGTGTCTTCAGTCATCTCATTCTTACTGGATCGATGCTTCGTAGACCGACCGTACGCTTTCAGCCAGCTTTGCGTTGAACTCTTCGTCGCTCATCTGTGCTGCAAGTCCTTCCACAAGCGCTCTGGAGAAGGAAGCGATCAGTCCGTGGTTCTTTGCCAGCAGCTCATTCGCATGCGCGCGTGTATAGCCGCCGCTCAAAGCGACAACTCTCACAACATGCGGATCTTCCATGATGTCAGCGTAGAAGTTCTCAACTGTCGGGATCGTGAGCTTGAACATGATCTTTTCATCACCAAGCTTTGCAAGGCCTTCCTTCATGTATTTCTTCAGGAACTCTTCTGCCTTTTCCTTTTCCGGGCAGTTGATGTCGACTTCCGGCTCCAGGATCGGGACAAGTCCGGCTGCGCAGACTTTCTTTCCGAGTTCGAACTGCTGTTCGGCCACTGCCCTGATGCCTTCTTCATTTGCCTCTTTGATCACGCTTCTTTCCTTTGTGCCGAAAATATGGCGTTCATTTGCCCTGGCAAGCAGTTCATCAAGACCGGGGATCGGCTTCATCAGCTGGACACCGTTCTCCAGAGGAGCCAGTCCTTTGTCGATCTTCAGGATCGGTACAATGCCCTTTTCTTCCCACAGATAATCAGCTGTCAGTTTGTCATCGATCGTGCGGTCCATCGTCATTTCAAACAGGATCGCAGCGAGAATATGTTCTTTGGTGAAAGCAGGGCTCTTGATGATCCTTGTTCTCATCGCATGAACAAGGTCAAACATTTCAGCTTCACTGCTCCAGGCTGTTTCGTCAAGGCCATAAGCCTTGAGTGCTTTCGGCGTGCTGCCGCCGCTCTGGTCCAATGCCGCAATAAAACCGGGATCATTGGCCATCCGATTGAACATTGCTGTATTCATTATCTGCCTCCATAAGCCATTGGCTTAACTTTATTATAGACCTGTTATGCATCAGGATAATAAAACATGATCATAATCTATCAGACGACGCTGTTTTCTTCGATCTCAAAACCGAGATGCTTCAGGGCGGAAGGAAGTTTGCTGTTCCAGTAAAAGAAATTATGCTTTCCGGGTGTGAATTCCCCTTCGATCTTCATATCAGGGCATTCTGCCTTGATATGCTCGTAAAACGACCGGCAGACCTCGTACAGGTGATCCTCGGTCCCGCAGTACACATAGATCTCCGGTTTCGGTCCTTCATATGTTTTCAGCTTTTCGACCAGGTTGTCGAGGTTGTTGTCACTGGCCAGGTTATGCTCTTCCGGTCCGTACAATGCCATGCGCATCTTCGGACTTGTCGCACCATGGGTATATCTTCCGCCATGTCTGGACCTGTCGCCATGTGAGAAGACGATGGCTTTTCCGTATTTGTCCGGATTTGCCAGGGCGATCCTCCAGGTACCGTAGCCTCCCATGCTTTCGCCCATGATGAACGTATCTTCCCGCCGGTCACTGATCGGCAGGAAGTTCTTCAGTTTGACGGGAAGCTCCTGTGAAATATAAGTGTAGTAATCCTGTCCGTAATACTCGTCTACATAAGAACTGATACCGGCAGACGGGAAGACGATGATCAGGTCAAGATCTCTTGCCAGCAGGAAAAGATTGCTGAGATGCAGCCAGGAACTGTTGTCCTCCTTTGTTCCGTGAAGCACGTACAGTACAGGATATTTCCTGCCTCTGAGATCTTCTGTATGATGTCTGTCCTCCGGCAGAAGAACATCGACTTTGGTGTCCATATCCAGTGCCACGGAGCGCATCGTGATGGTCATGTGGATCATGCTCAGGTACCTCCGATCACATCATATCGTTTTTCTTTTTCAGCTGTATTTCAGTCTTTGTATGCATTCAGGCAGGTTTGGCGGCAGAAAGTCTCAGCAGCCTTTCTTATCGAGACTGCATGCCTTGCCGGACATGTCATATTCCTTTACGGGCAGACCCTGTTCCTCAAGTACAGACTGCCAGTTCAAGGTAACGCTGCCGTCCTCCCTGACGATGGCAGGTATGCCGATACTGCCTGCTTCCTTTGCCTCAAGGAATGCCGGATCGCTGTCACGCATCCTCAACAGTTCCTTCAGGTTCCTCAGAGACGCATTGATGTCGATGAATTCATAGTTGATCCGGTATTCATCGTAGTTTGCCTCGCACTGAATGCAGTCCGGGCACATCTGACTTCCGTAAACTTTCAGCATAACGGTATCCTCCTGTTATCTTTCATTTTAGCAGAACCTCTTTTTCTGACCGGGAAATTGCTTTGGCGCAGTGATGTACTATACTGGACTTATGCAGGATTTCAGATTCAGATACAATGTCAATGATACTTATATGGTCACCGGCTACACAGGCGATGAAGCAGTCGTTACTGTGCCTGACACATTCTACGGGCTGCCTGTCACGATGCTGTATGATAATCTGTTCAAACATCATACGGAGATCAGGGAGGTGCATCTTCCGTTGACGCTCACGGATATCGGGGGATTTGTCTTTGACGGGTGCACCTCATTGGAACGTATCATCATCCCTGATAACGTTTCGGTCTTATGGCAGTACGCGTTTGTCCGTTCATCCATCAAAGAGATCGTTCTGCCCTCCTCTTTGAAGTCGGTCTACCCGTTCACATTCAAAGACTGCAGGGAACTGACGGAAGTCATATGCCATCCCAGCCTGAAGGAAATATCCGCCTGGGCATTCCAGAACTGCATCTCTCTGCAGAAAATACGGGTATCATTACATACGAAAATTGACGGAAGGGCATTTGATGGATGCCATAAAATAAACATAGAGCATTACTGACTCACAGGAGGAAAACGATCATGATGCATATGGAGATTACCCTGCGTTCCACAGCGCTGGACATGGATACGAAGGTAACGGTACTGTTTCCGGAAGACCGTCACCATACAGCTGACACAAGAGGAAAAACTTATCCCGTTCTTTACATTCTCAACGGCGGCAAGGAAGACTGCAGTTCCTGGGTCAACCTTTCAACACTGTTCCTGATGTGCAGGGACCTCGATCTCGTCGTTGTTCTGCCAAGCGGCAATAACTCCAGCTACTGCGATGCCGTATATGGTCAGAACT
>JAFOMZ010000057.1 GCA_017421125.1 Solobacterium sp. | reverse complement strand
TTTAAACACTGCATAGCAGAATGCTAAGAAAGCACTTCAGACATGATTTTCTGTCATTTATTTCATATCTTATACCATATATTTGCGAGTTATATAAAACAGTACATTACATATGACCAAAAATGTGGTATTATCTCAGTGCTTTGCATCAGGCATTTTTACTATGCTTTTTGCAATGGTCAGGAGGCACTATGACCCGCAGGAACGGAACTGACTTGCGAAGAACAGATTTAAAAAAGGATTTGAAAAAGCTGGGAATCGCAGCAGCAGCGCTGTTTGCGGCATCAGGTGCCCTGTGGTTCGGCATCAGTAAATGGGAAGACAGCAAATACCGGACAGAGGGCGGTGAGTCCAGCGTCTATGTAGAACCTGTCATTACCGAAGCCAGGACTGTTGAGATCAACGGCGTCACCTATGAACAGAAGCAGAATGTGGAATCATATCTGATGATGGGCATCGACATTGCCGGTCCCGTCGAAAAGGCCGAACAGGCCTGGGGCGGAGGACAGGCAGACGTACAGATGCTGGTCGTCCTTGACAACAAGGCAAAGACATGGCGCATCCTGCAGCTGAACCGTGACAGCATGGTAGACGTACCTGTCATCAACGAATACGGTGATGTAGTTACAACGCATCACGAACAGCTTGCATTAGCCCATGGCTATGGCTGGGGTCTGGATGACAGCTGCCGTAATGTATGTATGACGGTATCAGGACTGTTATGGAGCCAGCCGATCAACGGCTATACATCCATTAATATGGATGCCATCCAGATCGTCAATGACGCCATAGGCGGCGTACCGGTCACTATTCAGTCTGACTACACCAAGCTTGATCCTGCATTTGTGCAGGGCAGTGAGGTCAACCTCATGGGAGACCAGGCGATCAAATTCATCCGTACACGTATTGAAGCGGATGACGGCACCAACCTGGCAAGAATGGCCAGACAGCGGCAGTACATGTCATCGTTCCTGAAGAAGTTCATGACGTTGGATGAAGAAACAATGCTGAATATCCTGGAACAGATCAAACCGTATACGGTCACTGATATGGAAAGCGGGACATTGGCAGCACTTGGAACAAAGATCCAGGATTATGAACAGCTGGAACTGATGACGATCGACGGAACACTGGAAGAACACGAGTACTTTGAGTATTACCTTGATGATGACAGCCTGACAGAAACGATTCTGGAACTGTTCTATCAGAAGAAGGAAGGATAAGGGGGAAGCTATCTTGACTACGAATAACACAAACCAGACTGCGGTCAGAGAAGTTCGTATTGACACAAACCTGCAGGATGAAGATGAAATAGATCTTGTCGAATTGTTCTATCTGATGATAGACAACATCGAAAAGATCATGCTGTGCCTGGTCGTTGGTGCCATTCTGGCATTTGCAGGAACCAGGTTCCTGATCACGCCCAAGTATCAGGCTACCGCTAAGATGTATATCGTTTCGGCATCCCAGAACTCTGTGGTCAACCTGTCAGACCTGAATATTTCAAACGCTCTGCGTGCTGACTATAAGGAACTGCTGACCAGCCGTGTTCTGCTGGAGGATGTCATTGATGACCTGAACCTGCAGGAAACAATGACCTACAGACAATTATTAAGCACATTAACGATTAGCAACCCGACGGATACAAGAATTATCACGATCACTTCTACGACACCTGATCCTCAGCTGTCAGCTGATATTGCCAACAGCATTGCCAACCAGAGCAAGATCTATCTGCCGCGGATCATGCAGACAGATGAACCGAGTGTCTATGAACCTGCGATCGTACCGACCACAAAGGCTTCACCGTCCTATTCCAAGAATACACTGATCGGTGCACTGCTTGGAGCACTGGCATGTATGGCAGTCCTCGTCATCAGGTTCCTGATGAACGATACGCTGACAACACCGGATGATGTGTACAAGTACTTCGGTATCCAGCCTCTGGCAGTCATTCCGGAAGGCGACCTTGGCGCGTTTAACACGGAATACAGAAAGTCTTCTGATAAGAAAAAGAAGTCAAAGAAAGAGAAAGGAGCTAAGGCATGATGAAACATTTATATCTGGACAAGATGCCGGAGCTCCCGTTCCAGATCGC
>JAFOMZ010000056.1 GCA_017421125.1 Solobacterium sp. | reverse complement strand
GCTGACCGTTGAAGCGGTCCAGGAACTGGTTGTACTCATCCTTCAGGAAGATCAGGTTCATATAGTTGCGGTCCGTGACGTCTATGATACGGACATTGAAGGAAGGCGCAGGTGTCCTGACGGGAACAGGTTCTTCCTCGGGTTCTTCATAGTCGTCATCCTCTTCATCGGGGACAAATGGCATATCGTCGTAGATGATGCCGTTCTCCTCACACCAGACCATAGCTGTCGCACGGTGTGCTTTTGCCTGGAATTCATACCATTCCTGCAGCAGGTCAAAGCGTTCCGCGGCAGCACGGAACATCCTGAATGCGCCGCGTCCATGGATGGCATTGGACATCCAGTCTTTTGCGTCCCCATCCGGCTGCGCTTCGATAAAGCGTTCCATATTGCCGTAGTCGTCGACTTCCCGTCTGTCAGGTAGGGGGATCAGGTCTTCATCATAGACCTGATCAGGCATACCGGGATCGCTCCATCCGCTGTAGCTGCTGTATGTTACGATCTCTTCCTTCGGGATATAGTAATACGGCGTTAATTCATCATTCAGCGATTCGATCGCTGCAACAACATCATTCAGATTTACTTTCATGACAGATACCTCTATTGACTCTATTATAGCAATTAAGTATTTTTGCGGCACAAAGGAAAATCATGTGCTTTTTTATACAGAAGAGGGGTAAAATAAGATTCTGCGAGGTATGACATTATGGACAGCGTTGTTCATTTCAGAAAAGAAGATATTCCGAAAATACTGGTGGTCATCATCAGCGCACTGCTTTATTCCTTCGGCATGAATACATTCGTCAAATCGGGAAACCTGTTCCCAGGCGGATTTGCCGGCATATCCAGGCTGCTTTCCATGGCACTGGAACAGTATCTGAACCTGCACATTTCATTCAGCGTGATCTACTGGATCATGAATGCGGCTGTCACGTTTCTTGTATGGAAACAGGTAGGCCATAAATTTGTCATCCTGTCAGTTCTGTGGTTCTCACTGGCTTCGCTGTTCACGTCTGTTCTGAAACTTCCCTATATCACGCAGGATCCTCTGCTGATCTCCGTGTTCGGCGGTCTGATCAACGGGACAGCGATCGGCATGTCGCTGCGTTCAGACGCAAGCAGCGGGGGGACGGACTTTGTTTCGATCTATCTGTCGATGCGTTCCAATGCGCCATCCTGGAATATCATCCTGTACTGCAATGCCTGTGTGCTGTTCTGTGCCGGGCTGATGTTCGGATGGAACCAGGCTCTGTATTCCATCATCTTTCAGTTCGTATCGACCCAGGTCGTCAATACCATGCACCAGAGGTTCAAGGTCACCAGCCTGCATGTCGTAACGGACCATCCTGATGAGATCTGCAGCGCGGTCTTCCGCACATGCAGGCACGGCATCACAAAGCTGGCCTGTGAAGGCGGTTATACGGGTCAGCCGCACTGGCTGCTGTTGATGGATATCAATACGTATCAGCTGAAGGATGTGCTCAAATCGATCAGGGAAGCGGACGAGCATGCGTTTATTTCCGTCGGCAGCCTGACTGCTGTCAGCGGCAACTATTACCAGAAACCATTGGAATAAAGATAAAACACCGGATGCCGCTGCGCATCCGGTTTTCTGACGATCATAGTTTTCTTGATCCGGGTTCGATCCGGTTCTTGACCGTACCGTTTTTGATCTTGCCGAAACCAAGCGGGTAAGCACCGGTACAGATGAGCACCCAGCCATCATACGGGGAATCCACCCGGATCGTTTCGCCGCGGAGGTACTTTTCCGTATTTGGATCATCCGGTTCCAGGCAGATGCTCTGGGCAAATGTGTCAGCGGACAGGAAATGGGCAAGATGCTGGGATGGTTCAAAGCGGTCACCTTTGACGGTTCCCATCAGCAGTCCCGAGCGTACGACCCGCAGTCCGGATGAATCAAACGGGATCTCCGGGAGATACAGGATGCGGTCTTTGTTGAGCATGAAGCGGGAAGGATCAAAGCTGATCCGGATCATCTTCAGGAACTCATCAAACTGCGCGCACCTGATGCGGGCAGGATGAACGGCAGGGGAAGGCGAGGGACCTGATGTGCCGTTCTTTTTCATGAGGCAGGCAAAATGACCTTCACCTCTGAGCCTGTGCGGATACAGCCTGATGCAGTTCTCCGTTCCCGGCAGGATGCCGGGCATGAAGCCTTCATAGCTGATGTCGGGACGGATGATCTCAAGCTCCGGGCAGAGCTGCTTCAGATAAAGGATGACTTCCTCATCCTCTTCCGGTGAGAATGTACATGTCGAGTACACCATCATGCCTCCGTCCTTCAGCATTCCCAGTGCATTTTTGGCGATCTCTTTCTGAATAACAGCGTAATCGGAAGGGCCTTTTTCCAGCCAGGACCTGATCAGGGACGGATCTCTGCGGAACATGCCTTCCCCGGAACAGGGGACATCCAGCAGGATCCTGTCAAATGTACCGGGATACAGCCTTGCCATGTCATTGAGGTCCGAGGCTGTGACCAGGGTATTGGAAACGCCGAAGCGCTGTACGTTTTTCAAGGTCGCGTTCTGCCTGGAAGCGCTGATGTCATTTGAGACCAGCAGCCCCTTGTCATGCATGCGGCAGGCAAGGCCGAGTGATTTGCCGCCCGGGGCACAGCAGGCATCCAGCACCAGGTCATTCTCGCCGACGGGCAGGATCTCTGCCGGGATCATGGCCGAAGCCTCCTGCAGGTAGCACAATCCGGCATGCCAGTACGGATGTACCGATACGCGGTCTGCCTCGTCATAGTAAAACCCGGATGAAGACCAAGGGACAGGCGTCAGATGAAAGGGTACGGTCCGGCAGAATTCTTCCACGGATATCTTGTTTGTGTTGACTCTGAGCGACAGTACGCGGTCCTGTTCAAAGGACTGCAGATAATCATCAAGATCATCCTGCAGCAGGTCTTTCATACGGCTCAGATAGCTATCAGGCAGTTTCATACATGACTATTTTACCCGACGGAAACGGTTTTAACATGGCTTTCGTTTCATGCAAAAAATGTAAATATGAAAACGATATTACAAAATTACTGAAAATGTAAATCATAATTTTCTGCAACATATTGAATATTACCGTGCAGATATAATATTCTTTGTCTATCTCAACAGGAGGACAAAGAGATGAAAAAAGCATTAAGGACAATGGTGAGCGTTGTTCTTGCTGCTGGCATGATGGGATGTTCATCCGGATCTCCATCCGGAACGACTCCGACTGCCGAAGCAGGGTCAAGCGCACCGGCCGAAACGGCACAATCTACAGAATCACACCATCCTTCAACGGTTACGATCGCAGTATTCTCACAGTTCACAAGCATGGATCCGGCAACGAACGGCGAGCTGGTAAACGGCTACCTGCTGCATCACATGTACAGAGGACTGTACAGAATGGATGAAAATTCACAGCCTCAGATGGAACTGGCAACAGCACATGACATATCCGAGGATGGTTTGATACATACGTTTACGCTAAGAGATGATGCAAAGTGGAGTGACGGAACTCCTGTTACAGCCCAAGACTTTGTCTATTCGTACCTACGAGCTCTATCTTACGGCGTGGACGCTTCCAACCCGATATACAACATGACAACGTTTATCAAGGGTGCGGAAGAGTATTCACTGAATGCGCTGGAGGTAGGAGACTCATTTGACTGCACAACAGAAGATCACAGCGAAGTCGGTATTGAAGCGGCAGATGATCATACACTGGTCCTGACACTGAAGAGCCCGTGTACATATCTGAATACGATCATGTGCTCAGGCGCATGGCTGCCGGTACACCAGAGCACTCCCCAGCATGAGTCCACATGGGCTCTGCAGGGCGGCTATCCGTGCAACGGCGATCACGTCCTGACAGAAATGAATCCGAATGACAAAGCTGTCATGGTCAAGAACGAACATTTCTATGACAAAGACAAGGTCACGATGGATGAGATCGTATGGCAGGTCGTTCCTGATACAGAAGCACAGCACCTGGCATTCCAGGCAGGCGACATCGACATCGCTACAAGCATCACCAGTGATGTTGCAAAGAGCTACAAGGGCACAGATGAACTCTGGATCGGCCTGCAGACAAATACATACTGCCTGACATTCAACTCCGGTGCGACCGGACCTGAATGGGCACAGAACCTCAACCTGAGAAGAGCTGTTGCTATGGCGATCGACCAGGCTGCAGTTGCCGATGTCGTCGGCGGTGAAGAGTTCTATCCGGTACTGAGCAGCTATATGCCGCTCGGCCTGGAAGGCGTCAACGGGGACTTCCGTAAAGAACGTGATGAAGAAGGCGGATATACACTGGTCTACAATCCTGAAGAATCCAAGCGTCTGCTTAAGGAAGAAGGATATGACGAGAACAATCCTCTGAAGATCGAATATTATTATTCAACAAACTCCATTCACAATGACGTTGCGACATGCCTGCAGCAGATGTGGTCTGCAGTCGGCATCGAAACAACATTCAAGGCTGTTGAATCAGGCGTCTATTATGAAGCATGGTATAACGGTGACTTC
The DNA here is from genome assembly GCA_017421125.1 of Solobacterium sp. Lineage (GTDB taxonomy): Bacteria > Bacillota_I > Bacilli_A > Erysipelotrichales > Erysipelotrichaceae > Bulleidia. The sequence continues at coordinate 6,425 of JAFOMZ010000056.1, read as the reverse complement.
GAGATCTCCCGTTACGGTGTCGCTCTGAACCACCCTGTCACAGCACTGAACTCATTCACGACTGATTACCAGAGAGTTGCCAGGATCGGTGACGCCAAGTACGACGAAATGGTAGCGGATATCCAGGCTACGATCGATCCGAAGGAAGCGATCCGGAAGTGCCATGCGGCAGAAGACTACCTGGTAGACGAAATGGCATACATCATTCCGATGTTCCAGTTCACACTGCCGATGCTGAGGAATCCTGCTCTGACAGGCACTCAGATCAACGGCGCATACCTCAACTTCAGCCAGTGCACATGGGCTGAATAACCACAGAAAACGATTCTTTCCTCAGGAAGTCCGGCAGGTCCGGGCTTCTTTTCTGCTATCATAGGGGAATGAACTATTATGTTTACATCCTGGAATGCGCGGACGGTACGTTTTATACCGGATATACGACGGATCCTGAACACCGGCTGAAGATGCACAATGCCGGGAAAGGCGCAAAATATACCCGCAGCAGGTGCCCGTGCCGCCTTGTTTACACGGAAGTTTTTGATAACAAAAGCGCCGCGCTCAGCCGGGAATGGCATCTCAAACATGAGCTTTCGCATGACCAAAAGGAAAAACTGGTCAATGAAAATAAGTGAAAAAACTTTTCATACAGGTGAAAATAGTTTAAGAAAATGAAAAAAGGTGTTGACGCGCAGGGAACTATTGTTGATAATAAGCACATGAAAACCGAATCGATAGAGGTAGCGGTGCAGAAAAGTATGACCGGGAGCCGGCAGGCTGTGAACGGTCAGAAAGGCAACCACCGCCGAACGGAGCTTGCCGGCAGGTAAGACCCGTGGGGATGCGGATAACATCCGTTTCACTCCTTCGCTTATTGAAGTGGCGCTATTGCTATATGGAAAGAAAGCCGTATGTAATAGCATGCGGTTTTGTTTTCATGGAAAAGGGAGGAATTATTACCATGTTTCATCAATCACGTTTCGCTCTCGGCCTGGCGGCTGCAGCACTCCTGCTGACCGGCTGCTCTTCAGGGTCACCTTCTACAGACGGCGGTTCAGCAACTGCCGCTCCCGCAGGATCAGCAGCAGCTGAGACGACACCTGCAGAAACAGCTTCCAAGGATTCCATGACTGTTGCTGTATTCTCACAGTTCACAGATATGGACCCTGCAACAAACGGTGAGCTTGTCAACTCTTATGTCCTGCATCACATGTATGCAACGATGTTCCGTACAGACAAAGACGGCCAGCCTCAGAAGGAACTGTGCACAGACTATGAAGTTTCCGAAGACGGTCTGACACATACCTTCAAGCTGAGAGAAGACGCTGTCTGGTCTGACGGCACACCTCTCACAGCAAATGACTTCGTTTATTCCTATCTGCGTGCGCTGAGCTACGGCGTAGATTCAGCCAACCAGATCTATAACATGTCGGTCTACATCAAAGGCGCTGAAGAATACAACCTGCACGCAATTGAAGTCGGTGACAGCTTTGACTGCACGACAGAAGACCACAGCAATGTCGGTATCGAAGCACCGGATGACTACACGCTCGTCCTGACGCTGAAGCAGCCCTGCACATTCCTGCCGCTCCTCATGAGCTCAGGCGCATGGATCCCGCTGCCTCAGACAACACCTCAGCACAATAACCAGTGGGCATTCGAACCCGGTTATCCTGTCAGCCACGGCTATAACCTGACTTACATCAACATCAATGAAAAGTGCATTCTCCAGAAGAATGACTCCTTCTATAACGCAGCAGACATCACGATGCCTGAGATCGTATGGCAGGTCGTACCGGATTCCGAATCACAGCACCTGGCATTTGAATCAGGCGACCTGGATGTCGCAACTGAAGTATCCTCAGATACAGCACGTTCTTATGAAGGAACAGATTCCCTCTGGGTAGCTATGGATCCTTCCACATACTGCATCATCATCAACACAGGTGAAAAGGGACCTGAATGGGCAAAGGATGTCAGAGTCAGAAGAGCTCTTGCAATGGCTGTTGACCAGACTGCTGTCACTGAAGTTATCGGCTCCACATTCTATCCTGTACTGAAGTCCTATCTGCCGTTCGGTCTGGAAGGCATCAACGGTGACTTCCGTCAGGAAAGAGATGATCAAGGCGGATATACACTGGTTTACAATCCTGAAGAATCCAAGCGTCTGCTTGCTGAAGCAGGATATGATGAATCCAACCCGCTCCACATCGAATACTACTATTCCACAAACTCCATGCATGGTGATGTTGCAACAATGCTGCAGCAGATGTGGGGAGCAGTTGGTGTAGATGTTACATTCAAGGCAGTTGAAGCAGGCGTCTACTATGACGGATGGTATGCAGGAGACTATGAGATCGCTCGTTACGGCGTTGCTCTGTCACACCCGATCACAGCTATGAACAGCTGGACAACAGCTTACCAGCAGGTAGCTACAGTTGCTGACCCGGTTTATGACCAGATGATGGCTGACATCCAGGCAACAACAGATGCTAAGGAAGCTCTGCAGAAGACACATGATCTGGAAGACTATCTGGTCGACCAGGAAGCACACCTGATCCCGATGTTCCAGTTCACAATGCCGATGCTGAAGAATCCGGATCTCCAGGGATACGAAATGCACGTTTCCTATCCGTACTTCGGATACGCTTCATTCAAATAAGCAGTATGAAGGAGAGCCCCGCGCTCTCCTTTTTCAGTGTTGACGTACTGCCCGTATTGTTGGATGATGACATCATGAAGATCATACTTTCACCGGCAAAAAAGATGATTCCCGAAGACACAGTCCTTTACAGGGGTCTGCCCTGCTTTATTGAGGAAGCGGAGTATCTCAGGGATCTGATGAAACAGATGGACAGGGAACAGCTGAAGGAGTTATGGAAATGCTCCGATAAACTGGTCGTGGAGAATCTGGAACGTCTGGAGCATATGGACCTGAAGAGAGGTCTTTCTCCGGCAGTTCTGACGTACTCAGGGCTTGCCTACCAGCATATGGCACCTGATGTCATGACAGATGATGAAATGGAGTATCTTGACAGTCATCTGCGCATCCTGTCAGGCATGTACGGGGTTCTGAAACCATTTGACGGCGTGCGTCCGTACCGCCTGGAAATGCAGGCACTGCTGTCCAACAGGAACGGCAGGGACCTGTATGCATTCTGGAGCAACAGGCTGTACAAGGAAGTCTGCAGTGAACATGAACTGATCGTAGACCTCGCGTCAAAGGAGTATTCTTCAGCAGTCGTTCCGTATCTGCAGAAGGATGATCCTTATGTAGAATGTGTATTTGCGGTCAAAAACAAAGGAAAGCTTTCAGTCAAAGGGACCCTGGCAAAGATGGCCAGGGGCAGTATGGTCAGATGGATGGCAGAGACCAAAGCTGAGAAAAAGGAAGACCTGAAGAACTTTGACAGGGGCTGGACCTTCAGCCCGCAGCATTCTTCCGACACATCCTATGTATTTCTGAATAACGATCAATGAAAAAGAGCTTCCGGATGAACCGGAAGTTTTTCATATACCGCACACACTGAAAAAGGCCCTTGTGCAGGGCCTTGAGGATCAGTCTTTGATCAAAGGGTGACGGTCATAGAATTCCGGATTGAAAGGTCTTGTGTCTTTTTCAGCGTTCCAGACTTCCTTCCCGTCCACAAATGTATTGAGGACATTGTAATCATCGTCAATGACAGCAAAGTCGGCAAAATTGCCTAAGGTGATGCTGCCGCGGCCTTCCAGGCCATAATGGAGGGCAGGGTTGAGAGAACTCATCCTGACGGCTTCACCCAGGTCCATTCCAAGTTTTTCGACCAGATTGGAAATGCCGTAGATGACAGGCTTGCTTGAACCTGAGATCCTTCCGGTCTCGCTCAGGACGAATCCTTCTTCGGTCACGGTGATCGTCCGGCGGTCATTGTTCGCGTTGTCCTTGCTTCCCATGTAGTGTCCCGGTTTTGCGCCGAGATAGTCGCCGTTGTCGGAGACCATCATGATCTTGTCATGGTCCTTGACTTTCATGACGATGCGGATCATCGGGAGGGAGACATGCATTCCGTCACAGATCAGTTCACACCATACACGGTCATCCAGAAGGCAGGCGCCGAAGGTGCCGACATCACGGTGATGCAGGCCGGTCATGACATTGCCCAGATGCGTCGCGGTGCGAATGCCCGCCTCGATGCCTTTATTGCATTCTTCGAAGTTGGCGTTTGTATGGTACGCGCTGCAGGTGACGCGCTGTGATGTCAGGTATTCGATCGCTTCAAGGGCGTGCGGGACTTCAGGGGCGATCGCAAGCAGCTTCAGCCAGCCCTCACCGGTCTCTACCATGGACTTTGCGTACTCAAGGTCGACAGGCATGTAATAGGTGTTTTTCGGATCGCCTTTTTCCCCGACGCGGGATCCCCAGGGTCCTTCGGAGTGGATGCCGAGGATCCGTGTGCCGGGAGATCCTTTTTTGATGCCTTCGACAAGGAGCGGCAGATGTTCTAACTTGTTTACGGTCGGGAAGATCCCGGTAACGCCGAAGCTAGCTTCGCCGATCAGTGCCTGGTCCAGCTCATCCAGGTTTTCCAGAGCCTGAAACCGGTAGCCGACAGCACCGTGATTATGGGTATCGATGATACCGGGTATGATGCGCCTGTCACCGAAATCAATGACTTCTTCATCGATCATTCCTTCGATAAAACAGGCAAAACGGCCGTCTTCAACACCGATGATGCAGTCTTTCATGCCATCGGCCGTGTAGATGCGGGATGAATGATAATACTTCATGATAAAAACACCTCACTATAATTCAAGTATTGCATATTTGCATAAATTACTCGAATGATTTGCCCGACCTGATATATGAAGTGTTTCATGGCCGGAGATCCATGCCGCGGGAATAGTGCTGTCTCCCGGCGAGGAGGACACCACCAATAGAGGTCATTGTGTATCACCGCATGGGTGGTGGTGAATTTGAAGCTTGGAAATAACACCAACAGGTGTTACTGCTAATAAAGATCAAACTCATTGACCTGCTGTACATATTCTTCAAAACGGGGAAGCGCAAATATCACCTCTCCGTATTTTACAGCTTTTACAATTCCTCTTTTGATCAATCTGTCACGATATACAGAAAAAGTTTTATCATCCATTTGAGATTGTGCTTTGATTTCTGCTGTTTGTTTGATGTTTCCTTTTACCTTTGACATGGCTATCAGGAATTCTCTGTCATTTCCTGACGATTCCTGCCAGATCTTTTCGTAAACGTAGCTCTGTAAATAAGAGTCATAGCGATCCATCAGCTTGGAAAGAGATTCTGACGGGTTTTCAAACACAAGATATCCCAGCACCTGATATGCAAATGGATAGCCCCGTGTCAGTTCTGCCATTTTCCTGGCTTGATCCGAGGGGACAGATAATATATTCTGATAACTTTTTTTGATCAGGCTCAGATTCAAAGATTCAAGATCGATCCTTTTTGCACGCAGCAGAAATGTCAGTGATTTATCATTCTGAATATCTGTGACATTCTGAAATAATCCTGTCATCAGCAGGAAGACAGGGTATTCATTTCTCAGCATTCCCTGAAAAGATAAAGCAAACTGTCTCATGTATGATGAGTTGGCAGCTTCATCAATCGTAATCAGTATCTTTTTTCCTTTGGATAAAGCTGTTTGCAGAAGCTTGTCATTGAATAACTCAATATCAAATACAGGATCATCCTTTTTTTCCATTGAAAGAACAGAAACACCAAATGCAGAAGGATTGATGGCTTTAAGTTCGTATTTATTTTTGATTAATGCATCATACAATCTGGCTCCGAATGCATCAAGCAGATCTCTGGATGGATTCAGATCGATTACAATCCATTCATCCAGTTTTTTAAAATGATTGGCAACAGCAGTCATAGTAACCGTCTTTCCCATTCCCCGTACACCTGTAAGGATATAAGTGTTTGTAAAAGGACTGTCGCTGGAAAAACAGTCGATAATCTCACTGGAAACGATCTCTCTGGAAATGTAATTCTCTGGTTTTCTGCCGAATGAAATGGTAAAAGGATTAGCAGTCATCATGATCACCTCCCTACAGAAATAGTACTTTTAGATTCTTTAGATTTCAATAATATTTTTAGATTCTTTAGATTTTGAAATTGCTTTTAGATTTTTTAGATTCTTTAGATTTTATTCGGAAAAATCCCGGCAAATATCATTACTGTCTTAAGCTGTCGGGGAGTTTCATTTTGACGGAAAATAATGAAGGCATAATTATCGTGTCAGAGAAACGTATTTTACACAAACACATTCAGTGAAAAGGAAAGTGCGATATAATTTAACCGGCAATGAAAAGAGGAAGATCGTAATGGATCATAGAAAATTTGACGTTGTGTGTGCGGGCATTGCGACCTGGGACACACTTTTTACCGGTGTTGACCGTGACCTGATGTCGAT
>JAFOMZ010000055.1 GCA_017421125.1 Solobacterium sp. | reverse complement strand
TCATCCAGTATGTTGCGGAAGAACTGGTCATAGTAGGAATACAGGCTTGTCTTCATTCTGACCAGACGTACCGGATTGATGTTCTGGGAAACAAGAGAACCCTCGGTTTTCACATAGTAATATACAGGCGCCTGGATCGGCTGGATCGTTTTTGCATGCAGTACATACTCCAGGTTGAATACAAAGTCTTCACAGAAACTGAGTGACTTATCAAATCTGATCTGATACTCCTCAATGATCTCTCTCTTATACAGCTTATTCCAGATTACCCCGTAATAATAATCAGCCGGGCTTTCCATCATATATTCTGCGTATTCTTCAGTTGTCAGCAGCTTATCGGAAGGAATACTGCCTTTTTTCGCCAGGTTTTCTCCGACTACACGGTAAAAATCTCCGACTACCAGGTCAGCACCTGTTTCCTGAATTGCCCTGACCATCTGCTTTGTTGAATCATCAGGGATCCAGTCATCCGCATCCAGAAAACGGATATAAGTGCCGGTGGCGGCTTTGAGACCGTCATTACGGGCAGCCGATACTCCGCCGTTGGGTTTGTGGATCACTTTGACACGGTCATCTTCTGCCTGATACCTGTCCAGGATCGCCGGGCTTCCGTCTTTACTCCCGTCATCCACAAGGATCAGTTCCAGATTTTTGTATTCCTGATCCAGAACACTTTTTATCAGTTTTCCGACTCCTTTTTCCGCATTATAAACCGGAACAATAAAACTTACTTCGGGCATATTTTGCACCTCCGATATATATATTGGCACAAAATCCATCATGCAGTTAATATTTTCTGCCGCCTTTTCCAATGGAATTTTCAGTATCATCTGACAGGTCCGGAATTTCATGAACATAAAGCATGTCTGTGATTGAAAACAGCCGGCTTCTTTCATTTTTTCAGTTATCCGTACGATTCATGCGCAAGCCGGATACCTTTTCCTCATTGAATATTTCTTTGTTAAGGTATCATTAAGTGGTAGCATAGGAGGATTTATCATGATCAACACAGCTTACCGTGCGATCGATGAGCACGCTGACGAACTTGAAAAACTGGCTCTGGATATCTGGGACAACCCGGAAATGGGCTGGAAGGAAACAAAAGCAGTTGCCTGGACTGCTGAAGTGCTGAAAGCAAACGGCTTTGAAACAGAAGTAGGAGCTTACGGCATGCCGACCGCGATCCGCGCAGTATGGGGCAGCGGGAAACCTGTTGTTGGTCTTGCGGCGGAATATGACTGCCTGCCCGGTCTCTCCCAGCAGCATTGTTCTTTCCATAATCCTGTCGTAAACGGCGGAGACGGTCATGGATGCGGACACAACCTGCTTGGCGCAGGCTGCCTTGGTGCATGCATCGGATTAAAAGCAGTCCTGGAAGAAGAAAAACTTCCCGGAACTGTTATCTTCTACGGATGCCCTGCAGAAGAACAGCTGACAGGAAAAGGCTTTATGGCGAAAAAAGGCGCATTTGAAGAATGCGACTTTACGATCACATGGCACCCTTCAACTGTTTCCCATGACACTGTCGGACCGCATACCGGTGTTGAAGGCGCGTTCTTTGACTTCTATGGAAAAACATCCCACGCTGCAGGTGCACCTCATAACGGCAGAAGTGCACTGGATGCCGCGCAGCTGATGAATCTCGGCGTTGAATTCCTGAGAGAACATGTTACAAGCGATGTCCGCATGCATTACATCTATACTGACGGCGGCCTGGCCCCGAACATCGTTCCTGATCATGCCCAGGTCAAGTATTTTGTCAGAGCACTGACCCGCGAAGCGACGATAGACGCATTCGAGCGTGTTGTTAAATGTGCAGAAGGTGCTGCACATATGACAGAAACGACCATGAAGATCACCAAGCTCGGCGGCATTTACCCGACGCTGCAGAATCATGTCATTGCCCAGGCAGTGCAGGAAGCCCGTGCAGAGATCCCTCTGAATGAGTATACGGAAGAAGAACTGAAATTCGCTGATGAACTCAACAGTCACTCCTCACTCTATACGCCGGACACAAAGCCGCTGAACTATGAGGATCAGGAACTCAGATCCAATAATGTTTACGGTTCAACGGACTATGGTGATGTTGAACATATCTGCCCCGGTTTCCAGGTGAATGAATGCACGACGAACTCTCTGGCACCCGGACACAGCTGGATGGTAACGGCATCATGCGGTTCGACCTATGGTCTGAAAGGCATGCTGAGAGCAGCGAAGATCATGGCAGGCGGTGCCTACAGGATCATGGCTGATCCTGAACGTCTGGAAGCCGCAAAGAAAGAATTCAGGGAATCGATGGGCGGAAGAGTCTATCAGTGCCCGATCGGCGATGACATTGAATGGCCTTATAAGGACTAATCAAACCAATAGAAAAGCATCATAAAAGGATGTCTCATATCACACATGAGTACATCCTCTTTTTGTTATGCTTCCTGCATTGCTCCGGAAGCCCTGAGCTTCCACTTTCCGCTGATCAGATATGTTCCGCCGATCAGACCAGGCACCAGACCGGATACAGCATTTCCGAGCCAGAAGCCTTTGATTCCCATTCCCATCTCTACGCCGAACAAAAGTGCGAGACCGATCCTGCAGATAATGCCGTCCAGGAGTGCAACAGACAGGTTCAGTTTGGAATTGCCAGAGCCGTTGATCAATGAGAAGGCTGCGGGACGTACAGTCGAGCCCGCATACTGGATCAGTGCAAACGGGATATACGTCAGTGCAAGCGTCAATACCGCTTCATCACTGGAGAATAAGCCGAACAGCCATTCCGGTTTGAATACCGTGATCATTCCCATGATGACCGCAGGTACCAGGACAGTGAAGAATGCTGTAAAGACGACTTTTGGTACGCGCTTGATCTTGTTTGCGCCAAGTGCCTGAGCGATCATAGCACCGCCCGCGCTGGAAACTGCCTGGGATACGATATTGACGATCGATTCGATCTTTCTGCCGACACCGGTCACCGCGACAGATGTTACGCCGTAGGAATTGATATAGGAATTGACGAACAGCATCGAGAATGTGATCGCCGCTGACTGGATGACCATGGGAATGCCGAGTGACAGAAGCGGACGGATGACTGCCGAATATATTCTGAAATGCTCAGGTTTGAAATCAAAGTAGAACTGTTCCCTGTTTCTGTAAAGCAGCCTCAGCGCGAAGATAAAGCTGACAGCCTGGCCGATGACCGTGCCGAGCGCAGCACCGAAGGCACCCATTCCCAGAACCGCGACAAAGAGCAGATCAAGAATAATATTCAGGACGGAAGCGATCGCAATGAACTGGAACGGATGCTTGGAATCACCCATACCTCTCAGGATCGCAGACACAAGATTATATCCGTAGATAAATACGAGTCCGAGTACACAGGTCCTGATATAGTCGGCTGTCATATCCCATGATGCCTCAGGTGTGTTGAGCCATCTCATGACGCCCTTATATCCGAACAGGAATATGATCATCAGAACAACTGCGGCACCCATCAGAAGTGTAAACAAAGTGCCTACCATCTGGCCTACCCTGTCTCTTCTTCCTTCTCCGACATATCTGGAGATCGTTATCTGTCCGGCATTGGAAAAGCCCATTGCCACAAATGTCAGAAGCTGCAGGACCTCACCGCCGATCGATACGGCTGACAGTCCGTTTGTTCCTACAAACTGACCGACAACGATCATGTCGACCATGTTATATACAGTCTGAAGCAGTCCGGAAAAGAACAGCGGCATAGCAAACGTCAGCAGAGTTTTCGGTACGCTGCCGGTCGTCAGATCACGGATCAGTTGTTTTTTCTCACTCATGATTTATCTCCCCATATTCGCATCAATATTATAACTGCTAAATGCAACTATTTTGCAATCAAATATATTCATTCATCGATGGACACGATCGACGCTGCACGTTCAGCAGCCTCTTCCGTATTCAGCATCTTATACAGCAGATATGATTTTGTGCCGGGATCATAGCAGATCAGTCTTCTTTCCGCTCTGTCATATTCAACCAGTTTCGGAACAGTACATAATTCTTCCCCGCTGTTCCTGTCGAGGACATATCCGTTTCCAAATGCGCCGGATTCGGAAATAATGATCCTGTCATCAGTCACCCAAAGACGGATACCGGTTGAAGAAGCTTCAAGGTTCTTCTGATACAATGTCTTCCCTGTCATGGAATCGATCAGTGTGAGCGTATTGGAATGATCTTCGATCAATATCAGGTCATCTTCACATATTGTTCTGCGAACATCATCAGTCTCAAACGGTACTTCCTTTTCCTCCCCTTCACCCTTCAGCGGACAGATATGAAGGACATGCTCCGTATCCAGCATATAGAAATATTCTTCATCGGCAGTATAAATATCCCCCTCATAATAAGACGGCAGATAACGTTCAACTTTCTCATCAGCCCCGTAACCGATCATAGACCATTCCTGTGTTCTGATATTCCGCACAGCATAGCCAACTCTGATTCCCGTCTTCTGATCATCCGTATTTTTGGCAAGCTCATAAACGGCCATATTTCCGCATACCCGCCAGCTTCTGAGATAATCAAATTCATACGGTATTTCCGGCTCCTCCATTCTAAGATCATTTGTTTCAAAGTCCCAGATATATTCATGGTCCCCGAACAGATGCAGTTTATTTTCATCAAACACAGGCTCGAGGCTGAGTGTTTCAGGATATGCATTGGTCAATACTTCCTGATGCGAGCTGTCCAGCAGATGAAGCTGATAATATGCCTGTTTGTCATATGTCTCAATGTACTGCAGATACCACTGACCATCTTCAGAAATTTCCAGATTGCTCGAGGACGGAAGACTTGATTTCTGGTCTATCAGCCATGGAACGCTTTTTTCCGGTGTATCACCGATGACGTTCAAAAGTTCTATTTTTGACAGATCATTTGCGGGAATAACTGCCATCTCATATCCGTTACCGCCAAACAGGATCCCTCCGGCAAGTTCAATACCGCCTGCAAATACATCATGGAATTCAAGAATATTCTTCGCAAAAGCTTCGGGATATACGATCTTGACTGTTCCGTTCGCAAACAGGTAATGCCATCTGTCTTTTGTATAAGCCAGCGCATCCAGACAATCAGATTCCATCAGATCATAATCGATCAGTTCTCCTGTCTTCATATCGAACAGAACCGCATATTTTTTCCATACAGCAGTAAAGTAATTCTCTTTGGCAAGATAACGTCCTCCTTCCAGAATGGCACCGGCTGAAGGAACAGAAGGCAGAATATCAGGTTCATCCATGCGGCTGAAGCTGACCGTTCCATCAGGATCATATCCTTCTGTCATTGTGAGGACATGATCATTGCTGTATGCGATGACAAGCAGGAAAATACTGCCGTCATCCCGGAACACTGTCTTTGTATCCGTAATTTCATACTGATCGGTATTATATGGAATCGTTTTGAAGATCGATAAGGCCTGTTCAGACAGATCAGCCTTGAATGTTATCGCTTCATATTCTTTTGGTTTGTTATAGTCATATGCACGGAAACTGACCAGACAGAGGCTGTTATCATCAGAAAAAGTACAATCAAATCCGTTTGCGATCGTGAGATCCGTAACCTTGGACATGTCTGCTGAACATACCCGGTTTCCGGTCAGCATATCAATGAAGATCAGTTCATTTTTCTCTTTGTAACATGCAAGTGATGCGTCATCTGAGATCCCGAGATATGTTCCCTTGAGCTGATAATCCGTACTGCCGGTATTTCTGTCAACTAAGATGACAGAATGAGGCCCTCCCGCAAACACCTTTCCGGCATCTTTCAGAACATGTATATATTCGAAAGACAATTCACAAGGTTCTGTTTTCCACAATTGTGTTCCGCTGCCGTCAATACAGTAGACTCTTTTATCGTTTCCGGTAAAAAAGATATGTTCACCATCCGTGTCGACATAAGTCGGGATCACATCATAATCAAATGCGCGGTCAAAACGCAGATCAGGCGTACGGTAGAGATACAATGCCTCGGACATTGCTTTCTCGGCAGCCGGAACGTACGGGCGGTCTGACTGGTAAGGCAATGCTTCAAATGCATATTTCAGAGCAGATGTGCGGTCACCGGATGACAATGCGGAAACAGAAAGTGCCGCAAGTGCTTCTGATTCTTTTTTCTGCGTATTCCTGTGCTCGATCTCCAGCTCGTTGTACGCTGTCTGGATCTGATGATTTTTGTAAACGACTGTTCCGGTATATCCCAGAAGCAGACATCCCGCCAGGCTTCCTGCTATGATACGTCTCCTGGTCTGATAGCGGCGCTCCCGCTGCCACAGATCATCAAATGCGCAGGGGATCATCGCTGCGTAAAGTCTGAATATCTCTTTGTTCAGGAGTTTCATGTCCGGCCCCGCAGCACCGCATATGTTTGCGGCAAGCGGTTCGACCAGTTCAACCGTTTCTTTCGTATCCGGATCATAAGCATGTGTCAGGGAATCCGGGAACGATGTTTCCGGTGTTCCATCAGCTAATACTGCCAATACATGGCTTCTTGGATGATGCTCAAGAAAATACGTGATCTCCCTTTTGCACCAGACAGACTGCGGAAGATCCGGTGTACAGATCACGATCAGATATTCAGATGCATCCAGAGCCTGCGTAATATTGGACGACAGATCGTCTGAAAGAGGCAGTTCATCCTGATCACGGAATACCCTTCCGAACCTGCGGTCAGTAATACCATGTTTTTCCGCGATCTCTGCCGGGATCCTGTAGTGCTCGATCAGCTGATGAACAGCTTTGGCTGTTTTCATGTCATTCGGCTTATGCCTGTAACTGATAAATGCTTTATATTTTCTTCCGACTTCTGTCATATCCACCTGCTTAATGAAACCATTTTAGCATTCCTGCCATATTTCATGTATATGATACGGAATGCCTTATGATGACATATACCGTGATTCCGGGACATTGACGGCAAAACAAAAAGATCCGACCAACTTACCTATCGATCAGATCTTCAGATCAGTAACGTACGCAGACGTGCAGCAAGCAGATGAAACAGCAGTCCGAGTATGATCAGCGCCAGCAGATATACCTTGCCGAATGAAGATGTCAGATTGCCTGAGATATCTCCCAGATACGGAACATGGTATTTCACAACACCGATGACCTCTTTATATAAGACAGTCGTGAAGTCTTCCTCCGCATTTGCGTCACCCTTGGTCGATATTTTTCCTTCTACCGTATTGTTGTTTGTAATACGGTGGACTACAACACTGCCGCCGCTGTAGAAGGCGATCACTTCCCCTTCGGTAAGTTCTTTGGCTTCCGCAGACTGGACAAATATCATACTGCCGGCAGGAATCGCAGGTTCCATACTGCCGCTGACGACATTGTACATATCGTATCCGAACAGTCTCGGCGTAGACATCGGTATCAGAAGTATGATGACACCCAGCAGAAGCGCTGTTCCGATGATTCTGCAAAGGGCAGGGAGAATACTCCCGCCCCTTGAAGTGTTATTGTGTTCTGTCCTGTTCATTCTGCAGGTCTGCTTTTTACAAACAAGGCGATCAGAAGTGCAAGCAGTCCGGCACTGCCTGCGCCAATGCCGATCATGACTCCTATACCCAGGCCTCTGACGTTTGATGTTCCATTGTCTGTGCTGATCATCGCATCAGCAGATCCGGATGTTTCAGCCATACCGTCAGGTTCCTGATCAAGATCAATGATCGTCTTCGGAAGGTCTGACTCTGTAGCCGGTACTGTCTCCTTCTGGTTTTCCGTGGAATTGATCGAATTGCTGACGGTCGTATTGGAAGCTGATGCGGCATAGCCTTTCTTACCGGTGTTTTCGGAAGGAAGCTGGATATAGACGACACCGCCATCCTCAACGATATATGTTACGCCGCCGCTTCCGGACGTTCCGACGACTTTCGGCTTGACCTTCTTGTATTCGAAGTCAAATACATTCAAGGTCGAGTCTGCGTCCAATGTCTTTTCCAGGTTATATGCCTGCGGCAGATATCCCTCGATATGACGGAACGCAACAACAGGTTTGTCTCCGACATTTCCCTGATAAGTTGCCGAAGCACGCAGTGTCTTGCCGGATGTGTCCACATAATTCACAGTATACGCAACGGTCTTCCCTTTCATTCCGTACGTTGCAACAAATACTGTATCTTCTGTGATATCAGTTGTTCCTACAACCCCCTCAATACCGCTGATATGGAAGCCTTTGAAATAATAGTCAGAATCAGTGACTGTGATATAGTCTTCGTAATCAGCAGGGTTCCATGTTGAACCATAAGGGATCTCCATCTCTGTTGTTCCGCTGTAGGTTCCATGCAGTCCCGGATCGATCGTTACTTTGTATTTGTAGCCGGCCGCTCCGGTGACAGCACTGCTTCCGATCATCAGAATGAATGCCGTTATAAGGTTCAATATTAACTTTACTCGTTTCATATCAATACTGCTCCTTACTCACTGTTCCTGGAAGAACGCCTCAGCATCACTGCCGCAATCACGAACAGCAGAATACTGCATGCAAATGTTCCTGCATACAGAAGAAGATTGGAACGATCACCTGTATTCGGCAGGTACACGATCGTCTGTTTTTTATCAACGATCACTTCCGGATCATTCGGTTTTTTTGTAGTTTTGGGAACTTCCACAGCAAAGTTCATCGTCAGTTTCGCAAGTGCGTCCTGATAAGTGTTTGTCTGTGTTTCACCATCCAGAACGATATGAACACGCAGAGATGATGTTGTATTGGCTCCCATTGTCTCCAGATAGAAGTAATTCTTCAGGACTTCGCCTGCTTCATGCAGACCGACACCTGCCGTTGTGTCTTCACCGCCGACTGTATCGCTTGAGAAGATCTTATTTTCTTCTCCTTTACTGTCGGTATAGATCAGTTCATAGGTATATGCGCCGCCATTGGCTACGCTGTTATCTTCCAGGCTCCTGAGAACTTTATTCTCCATCCACCAGTCAGCTTCACTTTTATAGCTGTTTTCAAGTGTGATATTGAAGTTGATCTCATCTCCCGGTTCCATACCGCTGACGGAATCCGTGATATCTTCGGATGTAAAGTTACTGATCATTTCCTTGCCGGTAAAAGTAACTTTCCAGTCTGTTTCCTGTACAGGATAAACTTCTGCTGAAACTGTCATAAAGCACATGCTGAGGGCGGAGACAGAGGCCGCTAAACGAATCAATGTTTTATTCATCTCAGTCGTCCTCCTCAATCCAGGCTCAGGGTCGTTCCGCTGATCGTAACATCCCTGCCCCATGCGCTCTTGATCGCATCCTCTGCGTTATGTGTCTGGACGCCGTCCATCTGAACTTCCAGCGCAAAGAATTTATCATCGTAAGTATATGTTGTTGTGATCGTTGTAACGGTCTTATCTTCTACCGTTTTTGTACTGGTAGTCTGTGTCGCAACAGCTTTTACAGCAGGATCGACTTTGATCGACTTCATGAATGCGATCGTTTCATCACCAACAGCCAGCGGTTCCGTGTAATACAGTACGATACGTTCCGGATGATCTGCTGTTTCGGAATACGCAGGATCCTTGATCCATCCGTCATCTGTATTCAGTTCCAGCTGAATATAGGACGGATCCAGATCGACCTGTTTGTTTCCTTCTGAATCGACCCAGTATTTATAGATCGTTGCGCGGACATATTCGCTGATCCCGCCGTTGTTTAATACTGTCAGTTCTTCACGATATGTTTTTCCGAATTCAAACGATGTGATCTCTCCCAGCACCTTTGAACTGCCTTCAACAGCCCAGTCTCCGGAAGACCAGTTTTTGGAAGCGGACAACTTTCCGTTTTCTCTCAGCTGAATACCGATGTGATATGTATTAAACTGTCCTGTATATATCTCGGAGAAATATTTCAGGGCAGCCCTCGCACCGCCGACCGTGCTGAACGCAAGCAGGATAAGTGCTGCTGCCAGCATTGCCAGTACACTTTTCGGAAGTGATTTCAAATGCTTAATCATTGGTCTTCACCTCCGTACTCCAGTCAGCTGATACTGCAGGAACGATATTTCCGTCAGAATCATACTGGACAGGTGTTGTTTCATAGATCACCACGACGTTGAAGCTGTCTCCTGCTTTCGCATCTGCAGGAACATCGTTGATCTTCACATTCAGGACTGTTGTGGTTTTTATGCTGTCACTGTTTCCGAGATAACCATCGTAATACCAGTACCCATCTCCGCCATCGGTCCATTTATCACCGGAATATGTTAATGTCATTCCTTCCGGCGCAAATCCTCTGGCACGAACATATACCTGACCGTTGTCATCACCCTCGTATGCAACTGTCAGTTGTTTTGTCCAGCTGTCGAACTCTTCTTCAACGGTCGTATGCTCACTGAATTTTACTTCTGTGTGTCCCTCAGAACGGACGCTGACGCTGAAATATGCCATTGCACTTTTCACGGAAGCACACAACAGCATACATACAGCAGCGACAGCCAGAATCAGGTTTCTTCGTTTCATTCTGTACCACCGTCCTTTGTCCAACCCCATCCATCCATACCGTACGTAAAGATGTTTTTGATTCCATGACCATGTGGAATCTTTCCGTTGTATTTGTTGCCGAAACGTACGGTCGCTGTATTATCAGCTGTCAGTGCTGTTCCTTTTTCAACCGGAACAAGAATATCCGTTTCAGCTTCAGCATCCGTCGTCAATTCATAGGAAGCACCTGAATATACCTCGGTTACGGTAATATGTGTTCCTACCGGGATCCCATCCAACAATGCTGTTTCAAGTCCTGCATCGCTGAATGTCAGTGATGTTACATTAGTGTAAACCGTCTCACCATCGATCGTACCGACAATGTCAAATACAAATGTCACAGGAGATGAGTTTTCATATGATTCCAGAAGTTTCTCGATACGGAGACTGCTCAGGCGTCTTTCACGCTCCGATTTCAAAGTCACTGTCAGATCATAGATCCATGTACCATCGGAAGTTTTCATTTCCTCCCTGGTATCCTCATTTGTGCTAGGAAGAGAAACCAGCTGGGGAGTGAATGTATATACATACTGCTCTGTATAAGCAGTTGTTGTATTGTCTTTGACATAATCTCCGGGTTTGGTTTTCTCAAGATTGTGCACGACCATCAGATACAGGCCTGTAGAAACCTCTTTCTCATCTGTCTTCTGACCAAAATTTTTCGTTACATCCGGCTCATTTGTAAGCGCCTGTTCAAAAAGCTGTTCTTCGATCGTATTCCAGTCATCGCTTTCAAGTTTTGAAAGTCCGTCGTAATTTGAAATATCATAACCGGTAAGACTGTATCCGTCGATCAGGTCGTATGTGAACGTATCGTAATGTTCATCCTTGGTGATTCCCGCGATACGATAATAATCAACAATGACCCTGTCTTTAACACTATCACCGCTGACAACCTGATAATCTTCCAGATCCTTCTGAAACTCCGGTTCGGTATTTGCAGTCAGATAACAATCCGCATCAACATTCAAGGAAGCCTGGGTACGCAAAGTTCCATGCACCATAGCAGGCACAAATAAAACAGCTGCCAGAACACCTTTGATTATGCCGCTTTTCCTCTTCCCCATATGAACTCCTTATCTGCCGGAAATATCCGGCAATAATTTATAACTGCAATTTTATGGAATGAAGTATGTTTATTTTACGCAATATAAAAATTTTGTCAGAGCCAAACTGACGTTAACATCATACCATTTTATTCAAAAATATTCTGATGTTTTTCTTTGCATTTTCCATTCTCCTGTTCTTTACACTGAAATATACGGTGCTCATATGAAAAATCCATCAAAGAGTTTCAAAAAATTGCTTTTTTTATCCCGCCAACAGAATATATATGATGCAGAAACATCATAAAAGATGAGCATTTCTGCTCATCAGTTGATCCTGAAATTACCCAGCGGCCATATCCGCAGGATCAGTTTCCCGGCGATCAGATCATCTGAAATGCATCCGATCTCTTTCATGCGTGAATCTACCGAAGTACTTCTGTGATCACCCATTACGAAGATCCTGCCTTCCGGGACCTGATATGGTATCTCAATATTCATCTGCAGATCAAAATCAAATGTTTTATCCGTGACATATGGTTCATCCAGCATTTGATTGTTGACATACACATTGCCGTCCTGGTCGATATCGACCCATTCACCGCCGGAAGCGATCACTCTTTTCACAAGCAGGCGATTGTTATAGTAAAACGCCACCAGGTCCCCGTGCTCGAACTTTCCTGTACGCAAAGAAGCAACGATATCTCCTTCTTCCAGTGTCGGTGACATAGAACTGCCGTAAATACGGAAAATCGGGAAAACAAGAGTAGCTACCAGAATAGATGCGGCAGCTACAGTGATCAGAATATAGATCGTACTTCTGACCGTACGTCCATAACGTTCGTTGTATCTGACGCGCTTGAGTTCTTTCGCCAGTTCTTCTGTTGTCGGACGGACGGGAACCTTACTCTTCATTTTCTTCTGCGTCATCATTCTTCCCCGTCATTTCCTGAAGTTTTCTCAGTTCTTCCCTCTTCATGATGTTGATATCGCGAATACTGGCAAGATATTGATCCGCCGCGTCCTGCACAGCTTCAAACACCCGGTTCAAACGGAGTGAAGCTTCGGCAATGGAACCGGCTTTATTCATGATCAGCCTTTTTTCTTCCAGCTTCTCTTTCAGTTCGGCATTTTCCTGTCTCAGTCTGTCGTTTTCTTCTGAGATATCCACCAGTATTTCAAGCAGATCCCCTCTCTTCAGTTTTTTCAGATCCTTGGTATCCATAATCAGGCTCCTTATAAATTCAGTTTCTTTTTAATATCATCCAGATTTACTTTTGGCTGTGCGCTGATCATAAACAGTATGATGATCAGGATAATGATGATCGGTATTGCTACAAACGGTGCTATGTAATACGGTTCATACTGCACCGCATCTGCAGTGACCTGCAGATCCCCGCTGGCATTTTCCACCCGGTGTCCTCTGACCAGCAGACGGTGTGTGTTGATGCCGTAGGGTGTACATGTGATCAGAGTACAGTAATCTTTTCCCGGTTCTATAGCAAGATCACTCAGATCGCTCGGTTCCACGATCCTGATCTGATCCACTTCATATGTATATGTTTCGTTCAGGACCACAATGGCAAACCTGTCACCTTCTGTCAGACGGTCCAGATCAGAAAACAGTTTGGCTCTTGGCAGGCCTCTGTGTCCGCTCAGCGCAATATGTACGCCTTCCGTCGGATCAGTAACCTCACCTGTCTTATGATCATAACTTGCTGTGCCTACGGGCAGACTGGTACCTTCCAGATGACCTACGCTTGTCTGCAGAACTGCTTCGCTCGTTCCGTGATAGATCGACAGTTTCACATTGATCTTATCGATCTGGATGTACCCCATGTTGCCGCCGACCGCAAAATTCAGTTCATTTTCATAACGTACCTTGTCTTCATCCGTCAATATCCAGTCGATCCCGTTGTCGCTGATATTGCGATTGTATTCCTGAGCAGACGCAATGATCCGCTCATACTCACTGGTATCCAGTTTGGCAACATCGCTTGTATATGACATGATCGCTCTTGACTGATGGAATGAATTCCAGTAATCCGAAACGCTCGGATACAACAAAAGTCCTAAGCCCACAAAGAAAGCAAGCATGATCACGATGTTTGACCAGTTTTTCCGGAACCAGCTTTCAGGCTGTTTGCCGTTCTGTTCAGATTCAGTTTTTAACTGCGGTTCATTTATATTTTTATTCATAATACAAGCATTGTATATCTTATCATTCCAGACAATCTTTATGCAAAAAAACATACTGCATTCATTCCGGATTTCCACTCCCGGCCGATCACAATTTTACCTGGGACAAAATGCGTTTTATTACAATAAATGTGTGAAAGTCAAAAAGCATCTTCCCAACCGCCTGGATTACGGATATATTGTTTCTGCGCTGTAAACATCAACAGCTGACGGAACCTCCGTTAAAATGTCTTCCTGTCTATTGATAAATTTCCCGATTATACGCAGATATGCATTCAAATGCTGTCTGCACATAAAGAAAGGAAGACACTATGAAACATCTGAAACGTCATCTATCGCTGGCATTATCCGCATTTATCCTGATGGGAATGAAAACAGCCGTTTTTGCAGAGGGGGAAGGTCAGCAGACGGCTGAAACGTACACCATTACCGTCACAAACGACAACCCTGCTATATCCATTGCCGGGAAGACCTACACTGCATACAAACTGTTTGATGTTGTGTACAGCGGTACAAACTACGCTTACACGATCAATACAGACAATCCGTTTTACACAAGTGCCAAATCAGTCCTTGATGAATATTTTGACTTTGGCGACATCGCTTCCGAAACAGATATCAAAAACGTCACTGTGAAGACCGGAAAAATGGATCCGGAAACAAATACGCTTTCTGCTTCCGATGTCCGGGCACTGGCAGATTCACTGAAACCTTACATTTCCGGAACAGGTGCGGGATCTGCAGCAGCACAGGGTGAAACAGCCGTTATCACTGTACCTGAAGCCGGTTACTACATCATCACCGGTACCGTAAAACCAACAGATCCTGAAAACAGTGAAAGTGAGATCGTATCTGCGGTCATTCTCAGCAACGCAGATCCTGATGCTGAGATCCAGCCTAAGGCCGGTGTACCGACACTGTCCAAAAAGATCACGAGTGTTAAAGAAGGCACTGCTGTAGTTTCCGGAGCCATTCTTGACAGCGAGGGACAGGCTGTGTCCGCAAAGGTCGGATCTGTTGTCTCCTTTGAACTCGATTCGATCATTCCCGATCTGACAGGCTACAATACCTATACATTTACGGTGACGGATACACTGAGTGCAGGGCTGACATATGCCGGTAATTTCAAAATGATGATCAACGGCGCAGAAGTAACTGCAGCACCGGAAGTATCCGGACAGACAATGACTGTTTCGATCCCCTTTGCAACACTGAGCAATTACACAAAAGGTGATCCGATCAAGATAACTTATGATGCATCGGTCAATCAAAATGCGCTCACAGCAAACTATGAAAACAACACAGCCGTCCTGACATATTCAAACAGCCCATACAGTGAAGGAACAGGTGAAACACCTGCAAAAACAGTTTACATTACCGATATCGATCTGGATGTATTGAAGGTCGACGGTTCCGATCACAGCAAATCACTGCCCGGCGCAGAATTCAAAATGTACAGAACAGTAGACGGAAACGATGAGTACTATCTGTGGAATACTGATACACAGTCAGTCAGCTGGGTCAGTGAACGGAACAGCGGAGATACATTCAAAACCGATACATCCGGTCATTTCGAACAGGTGATCAGAGGTCTTGATCAGGGTACCTATTACCTTTTGGAAACAAAAGCTCCAGTTGGATACAATCTTCTGAAAGACCCTGTCACTGTTGTGATTACAGCCACCGAAACAGATCAGCTGATCACGTATGCTGTCACATTCAATGGAGAATCTGCTTCTATGACAAATCACAGTATTGATATGAATACTGTACGCAGCACCAGTCAGCCGAAAGCAGCCGGATCGATTGAGAACAACAGTGGTATCATTCTGCCCGATACAGGCGGAACCGGAACAAAACTGTTCTATCTCACCGGATCGATCCTGCTCTTCCTGGCAGCTGTTCTTAACATCTCAAAGAAAAACACAAGAATTCAGTAACATCTATGTATCAGACCGGCTCGTCACCGGTCTGATTTTTCAATTTAAAAATGAAGTGTTCAGGTCTGCATACCAAGCTTAAACATTATAAAAGCAATTCATTGAAATATAAAAGTAAACGCCAAATAAGTTGTACCTTGGGGGATTTAGGCTATTTAGGTAAATTGGGGTGAAAAGGAGTACACCCTGATATGGAAATAACGTTGCAGTCAAGCAGAGATGTTAAACGGGCATGGTGGGCGCAGGCACTGATCG
>JAFOMZ010000054.1 GCA_017421125.1 Solobacterium sp. | reverse complement strand
GACACCATCAGCATTTGTTCCGTCGAACCAACGAGCAACCGGAATCATGACTGCCATATACTTTTCGCCCTGATCCTTCTGCAGTTTTGTTTCGTTCAGAATTGTCTGTGTCTGGTTGTAGTCATAGTGCATGAAGCCGAGGTCGTTTTCGAGATATGTACCGGAGTTTTCTGTGGACATATCAACATATGCTTTGGAGATCAGGCCTTCCTGAACCATTGCATGCATACGTTCGAGAGCCTGGTATGTTTCAGGTTCCTGTCTTGCATCATGGAGTTTTCCATCTGTGCCTACGTACAGGTAATCCTGTCTGGATTCGAGACCGCGAACACCGAAGAGAATTCCAGCGAAACGGAACATATCGGCACGACGTGCTGTGTTGTCATCTTCTCTTGAGAACAGACCCTGGATCGTATCTGTGCCGTTCAGTGTCTGAGGGTTAGCTACTACGCAGCGGAGCAGAGCAACGAGTTCGTCTGCATCCCAAGCTGCATTCTGTCCGACGAACAGATCGGAACGTGCTGTTCCATAGTATCCGCCGTATGCTTCATCGATATATTTACGGAACATGTTGACTGCTGCGACACCGTCAAGGCTGCCAGCTGCGTTCATGTTGGCAACGATGTTTCCAGCTGTGTCATAGTCTTTTGTGACTTTTTCAGCAGCGGAACCGTCAGCTTTTACAACATCAACTTCAACTTTTCCGGAAGTAGGCATATAAGGTTCATAAACTGCAGCAGCGAGCTGTTTGGAAGCAGCAGCTGTGAATTCGCCTTCACCGTCGAGGAGCTTCTGTACCCAGTCAACACGCATCAGAGGCATCTTTTCAATATCGTTTACGCCGTCGAAGTAAGGGCTGAAGTAGAATGCACCTGTATCTGTGTTGCCTGTGATTGACAGACGAACGATCGGGTTAGCATCCAGGTATGCTTTGAAGTGAGGCATACGGTCAAGATATTCAGCAATGTTGACTAAGCTTCCAGCTTCACCGTTTTCAGTAAGGAGGGCAGCTGTACCGGAAACCATATCAACTTCACCAAGGCGTTCTTTCCAGTATTCGAATTCTTTCGTAGCGCCGTTGCCCTGGTATTTGTCATCAATCTTAATGCCGAGAACTTTTTCAACTTCCTGCCAGGTCGGTTTCAGGTCGCCTGTGTTGTATGTGTTGCCATCAGGCAGTGTGATACCGTTTCCTGCTGTTTCAGCATCGAAGCTGAGACCTGTCTTTGTGGAGTTGTATCCTGTAGCCATGCGGAGAACTGTGCCTTCAGCGTATGTCAGTTCGCCACCGGATGTTTCTGTGTTAGTGTCTGTTGATGCAGATCCGCCGCCATTATTGGATGCTGATCCGCTGCCTGACGGCTGTACCTCAATGCTGGGGCCGCATCCTGTCAGAAGTGTCAGTCCAAGCAGTGAAGAAACGAATAATGCCGAGAATTTTCTGAAGTTTTTCATTATTTAATTCCTTTCCTCTTTATTTTTTGTTTTATTTACGCAGACTGCAGGGAATTACTCCTTGACACCGCCCACGTTGACGCCTTTTGCAAAATATTTCTGAATAAACGGATAGATGATCAGGATCGGTACGATCGAGCATACGATCAGGGCATAGATCACTGAGTCTGAAGCATATGTTTCATTCCAGCCGGCCATCGTTTCCGGGTCGGTGTACTGTTCCAGACGAAGTCTGATAAATACCTGCAGCGGATGCTCATTCTGATTTGAGATCATCTGTCTTGCCCAGAAGTAACCGTTCCATCTGGAAATTCCGAAGAACAGTGCGACTGTAGCGATTGTTGATTTGGTCATCGGCAGGTAGACCTGCTTCAGGACCTGCATTTCCGTAGCGCCGTCGACGATGGCAGCTTCTTCAATTTCAGAAGGCACACCTTCAAACGCGTTTCTCAGAAGGATGATGTTCATGGCAGCCATACCCATTGCGATAACGACCAGCCACTTGTCATCCATAATACCCATACCGTTGAATACATCCTTGGTAGCCAGGTAGTTCAGATACTGAGGAACGATACCTGCAGAGAACCACATCGTGAATACCAGGAAGAAGTTGAAGAACTTTCTGAACAGAAGTCTCTTCTTGGATAATGCGTATGCGCCCAGAATTGCAACGAGCATTGACCAGAGTGTTCCGAACAATGTCAGGAACAGCGTATTGGAATAAGCGTTCCAGAACATGTTGTCATTGAACATTCTCTTGAAGGCATCAAACTGGATGTCCTTCGGGAACAGAACTACCGAGCCGT
>JAFOMZ010000053.1 GCA_017421125.1 Solobacterium sp. | reverse complement strand
CGCTGTTGTCTTATTCATCTGAACCCCTTTCAGGCAGATAGGGAATGAGGTCTTCCGCCCTTTGGGCATGCATCAGGAAATAACCGTGCCTGGTGGACGAATCAACAACTTCACCGCCCTCATGCACTTCTGCTTCATACAGGTATTCAGGATGTTCTTTCTTCAGACGTTCCAGAGCATCCAGGTCAGCCTGCCCGAGGATGAACCGGACAGCTCCTGCCCCGTCATGTTCCTGCGGTGTCAGATCGGGTCTTCTGCCTAAAGCCGTATCGACAACTGCGCGGATATAGTCGACGCCTGTTGAAAAGCGTACCAGATGGCTGCCGATGAAATCGCCGCCCATCCTGCCGCCGATCTCAATGAGACGGATATTTTCGTCACGATCGATCTTCAGTTCGCTGTGGGAAGCGCTGTTCTGAATGCCCAGGCTGTCCAGCGCATGGATCACAACAGCGGTCACTTTTTCTTTCATGGCAGGTGTTAATTGAGCAGGCTCCAGATGTCCGGTCTCGATGAAACCGGGAGCGCCTGTCGTATATTTCTGCGTGATCGCAAGGATATGATGTTCGCCGTTCCGGGAGATCCCTTCAACACTGTATTCATATCCTGACGCAAATTCTTCTGCGAGTGCTTTATGATCAAAGCTGACATCAACAGCCTTCCTGACGGCCTCTTCCAGCTGTTCAGGTCCGGTCACTTTGAAAATGCCCCTGCTGCCGGAACGGTCGACCGGTTTGATGATGACCGGATAGGTCAGACCGATGCCGTTCAGTTCTTCAGCAGAAGAGATCTGGATACTGCGGACGGAAGGATCGCCGCATGCCGCGAAACGTTCACGCATCAGGTGCTTGTTGGTGGAGACAAGCGTGGTCTCCATACTGTTGCCGGCAAGTCCCATATGCTCCGCGACATAATTCACCGTAATGGCCGCAAGGTCAGAAGCGATCGTGCAGATGCCGTCAATGCCGATCTGTCTGCAGATCTTGAGGATCTCATCCTTTTCCACGATACTGACCGGATAAAAATGATCCGCGCTTTCTTCTCCCGGATCCCCTGCTTTCCATGCAAAAACATGGGTCTCGCAACCCATAGATTTTGCTGTCTGTATCAGTGGTTCCTGCAGATAAGATGCGCCGATCACAGCAAGTTTAATCATACATCTCTCCAAAATATGCAAGGATCGTCCGGATCACAGTGTCCCGGTCCTCATCTGTCATACCGTAGTACAGCGGCAGACGTGTCAGCCTGCTGCTTTCGGATGTCGTATAGACATCTTCCCCGCTGAATCTTCCGAACTTCAGTCCTGCCGGAGCGGAATGCAGCGGAATATAGTGGAATACGCTCTGTACGCCTTTTTCACCCAGATAACGGATGAACGCCGTACGTTCTTCGATATCCTTCAGCTTGATCCAGAACATATGGGCATTGTGAACACAGTCATCGGGAATGACCTGGATCTCACAAAGGCCTTTTTCTGCCAGCGGGAGGAATGCCTCATGGTACCTGCTCCATGTATTCATGCGGTCATTGTTGATCATGTCCGCGTTCAGCAGCTGCGGATAAAGATATGCCGCATTCAGTTCACTGGGCAGGTAGCTGTCGCCGAAATCGACCCATGTATATTTGTCGACCTGTCCGCTGTAGAACTTGGAAAGGTTGGTCCCCTTTTCTCTCAGGATCTCGGCACGCTCATTGTATTCCGGATCACGGATGAGCAGCGCTCCGCCCTCACCCATGGAATAGTTCTTTGTTTCATGGAATGAGTAGCATCCGAAGTTTCCGATCGTACCGAGCGGTCTGCCTTTGTATGTGCTCATGACACCCTGTGCCGCATCTTCCACAACGAGCAGGTGATGCCGTTCCGCAATATCCATGATCGTGTCCATTTCACAGGCAACGCCTGCGTAATGCACGACGAGAATGACTTTTGTTTTATCTGTAATAGCAGCTTCGATCTTTGTTTCATCGATATTCATGGTATCCGGACGGATATCGCAGAATACGAGTTTTGCGCCTGCAAGGAGCGCGGAATTGGCTGTGGATGAGAATGTAAAGCTGGGGAGAATGACCTCATCCCCTTCCTTCAGGTCACACAGCAGCAGCGCCATATCCAGGGCTGCCGATCCGCTCGTTGTCAGAAGCACTTTCTGCGAGCCGAATCTGTCCTGGAGCAGTTCGGAACATTTCTTTGTAAACATTCCGTCCCCGCAGATCTTATGACTCTGGATCGCTTCAGTTACATATTTGATTTCTTCGCCGGTATAAGGCGGTACGTTAAAACTGATCATTTTTTCACCACGTTCATTATAAATCAATACTGCTTTCAGTCAATCTGTGCCCTTTTTCATTCAACAGGCCTTGTCAGATATGTCGGGCAGACAAAATCAGCTTCCTCTTCCGTTTCAACGATCTGATAATCGATACCGTAGTCTTCCAGATCGAACAGTCCTCCTGTCTGTGTATAGGCAACATAGACGTTCTTCGAAGGCAGTTCGGAAACCTGACGGATATGGTCACGGTACATCAGTATATTCAGCATTTTTCTGACACTGCCATAGGAGCACATCGCCGTATTCACCGCGATCAGGATGCCGAACACGATCCGTATGATCCTGTTTGTGCACAGGGCATAAGCGATCACTGCAAAGAAATAGATAAATGCCACATATCTCAGCCAGTAGGAACCCGGCAGTACGCATGCCATCAATAATGACAGACCAAGGAAGATCAGCAGTGCCGTCCTGTATCTTCCGGACAGTTTTCTCTGGTATACGGCGATCAGGATCATGGCAATGATGAAGATGCCGGAGAACCAGGGACCGAACCCGCCGACGCGGACATCAGGGCTGAGGAAGGCATCGATCTCTTCCGCCTTTACGGTAAACGGAATCTTCATGACGACATTGGAATGGATGGAACCGGAGGATTCCGCAAACATGGACAGCAGGAAGCTCTTCCATGCGGGGATGTCGGTAAATCCCGGAACGATCTGGCCGGACGCGATGATATCCTCTGCCCCGCTTCCGAAGAATCCATAGAACAGATTTCCGTACCAGAAGATATTCCTTCCGTAGATCGACAGACCCGTGCCGAATACCGTGATCCCTGCGCACAGCCAGCAGAAGCATGTGATCTTCAGCCATGCGCTGCGTGTCAGTTCACTGCGGGCATCAAACAGCATGAACAGATAGAATACGATCAGGAACACGGAACTGTATGCAAAAGCGTTCAGTTTCATGACAGATCCTGTAATAAAAGCCAGGAACAGGATCAGCCATGGTTCCCTGTCACTCAGATCATAACGGTTTATGATCAGGTATATGAGCATCAGCAGGACCAGTGACAGCATCAGCATCCATGGTCCGTCCACATACAGCGTACTGCTCTGTGCCATGGTGACCGGATTGAACGCCAGGAACACTGCCGCAAAGAATGCGGGGACAGGTGCCATGCCCATGCGCTTCAGGTACCTGAAACTGATCACGAGCGCGGAGCACATGTACATCCAGATAAAGGAGATCCCTGCGTTGACCTTTCCGGTGATCAGGTACTGATATGTCTGAAACAGCCATGTCCCGTTGGCATAGTTGCTGATCCACTTGCCCGTATATGCTGTATTCCATGAGGAATGCACTCCGAAATATCCGTCAATGGCATCCTTGGCATGTGTCTTCATCGGATTCCAGCCCTTAGTCATCAGGGCGATCGCCGTCTTGTACATAGTATTGGAGTCGTAGCTGATATCAAACAGCAGTGACCCCATGAATGTCATGACGGTAAACGCAAGGACAACGGCCAGCGATGACAGGACGGTCTCCCTGATATTCCATTTCAATAATGCGGCAGTTCCTGCTGCGGCAATGACAAACGATATGATCAGTGTGGCCAGGTGCACTGTCACACCTGCGCAGAACAAGATGTTTGTCACCAGCATAGTCACGGCAGACCATGCAATCAGAAGGATCCCTGCCCTGAATAACGAATCTTTGATATCCGCAATCATTTCATTCCAATCACTTTCTTTACACGGTCGATCACTTTTCTTCCTGTTTCGCTCCGTTTCTGGAAATACATCAGCGAACAGGTCACATCACATTTCACTTTATCCGCCATGCCGGAAACGGTATTCTTCGGATAGAAATGGTAATAGTAAAGCTCTGTCAGCTGACCGCCGAATCTCTTCTTGTAATCACTCATATCCCACAGGAAGTGGAAGCGTTCGCCGCCTTCTTTGATGCAGTCGGCGATCGTCTCATACAGTGCGATCTGACCGGGATTGTACTTGTTGTATTCCGGATCATGTGAGATCACGGCAAGATGTCCGTGATGAGCGATCTCCGGGTTGATGGTGGCTGCGATCAGCTTTCCGTCCAGTTCTACGGTATGGATGATGCCGCATTCCCGGCAGAGATGGTAGAAGCCTTCAATATCCGTTTCGTCCAGATCGGAATGCGTATTCTTTTCTTCCATGCGCAGATGATTGAAGTGAATGATCTGTTCGATCAGTTCATGACTGATCTCTTCATTCCGGTATACCTTGAGTTCCCCTTCCGGGAAGTCTCTCAGGAAACGTCTCTTATAGTACTGTACGTGCTTTCTGGTCGTACTGTTCAGGCTCTGCAGGTAGCTTTTCTCATCGGGCGGCAGGTCCATGATGATGTCGCTGACGATCGCTGTCTTATGCGCGATATACTTTCCCGACTCATAAGGATGGTAGAAACCGCCCCAGTTGATGTATTTATGCGGATATTGCTGGAACAGGAATGTGCAGAACAGGTCGATCTCTTCGTCTGTATACTGACACAGCGTACCTAACACATTGATCCGCTTGGCAGCGATCGTGTAGTAGACAGCAGTACCGTTCATTTCCACACGGTACACCGGTCTTTCCGGAATGAACGCATTAAAATACCCCACACAGCAGTACATGCTGTGATGGTGATCATCAAATGCCTTGTCCGGTGCGATCATCTGATCGAATTTCGTAAGTTTATACTGCATACTCAGTCCCTTGAAAACAGATCCCTTGTATATACTTTATCTGCCACATCCATCAGTTCGTCACTCATTCTGTTCGTAATGATGACGTCTGCCTGTTTCTTGAATTCATCCAGGTCACGGATCACTTTGGAACGGAAGAATTCATCTTCTTTCAGTGAAGGCTCATACAGGATCACGGGGATACCCTTTCCCTTGATCCTTTTCATAACGCCCTGGATCGAGGAAGAACGGAAATTATCGCTGTCCGATTTCATGACGAGCCTGTAAACGCCGACGACCTTCGGATTCCTTCTCAGGACCATCTCGGCAATATGATCCTTCCTGGTACGGTTGGATTCTACGATCGCTTCGATCAGGTTTTCCGGAACATCCTGGTAATTTGCCAGAAGCTGCTTCGTATCCTTCGGCAGGCAGTAGCCGCCGTATCCGAAGGAAGGATTGTTATAGTGCGTGCCGATCCTGGGATCGAGGCCTACGCCCTGAATGATCTCCTTTGTGTTCAGTCCGCGTATTTCAGCATATGTGTCCAGTTCATTGAAGTATGCGACACGCAGTGCCAGATATGTATTGGAGAACAGCTTGATGGCTTCCGCTTCCGTGGAACCTGTGAACAGGACGGGAATGTCTTCCTTCAATGCGCCTTCCGTCATCAGTCTTGCAAACTCTTTCGCTCTGTCGCTCCGCTCACCGACAACGATCCTGGAAGGATACAGGTTGTCATACAGCGCCTTTCCTTCACGCAGGAATTCCGGGCTGAAGATAATGTTGGACGTATGATATCTCTCGCGGACATCTTTTGTATAACCGACAGGGATCGTGGACTTGATGATGATCACTGCTTCCGGAGCAGTCTTCAGGATCGTTTCGATCGCGTTTTCCACACTGCTCGTATCAAAATAATTTCTGTCCGGATCATAATTCGTCGGAGTTGCAATGATGATATAAGAGCAGTCTTTATATGCTTCTTCAGCATCTGTCACAGCTGTCAGATGAAGATCTTTTTCCCTGAGGTATTCTTCGATCTCTTTGTCTTTGATCGGTGACTGTCTGTTCTGAACCATGCGGATACGCTCTTCATTGATATCGTATGCATATACATCGTTATGCTGGGCCAGCAGCACAGCATTTGACAGTCCTACATAACCCAGGCCTGCTACACCTATTTTCATAATGATTACCGCCTTATCTTTTAAATCCTCATTATTATACTAGATTGTCATCATAATTCGTAGGCTTTCAGGGCAGAACACAAGTGAAACCGTTTCTGCCGAAAACAGAAAAGTCATTTCGATCCGTTGTCATATCAGCGGAAAGAAATGACTTTGAGTTTTATTTCAGCTGCAAATATCGAAACAGCTGCTTATTTGATGACGAACGGTTTGGCGTTGACTGACCAGGTACCGCTCTTGAAGTTGCCTGTCCCCTGTACCTTAACGAAATATGTACCCGGTGTTGTAGGAATATTTGTCGATGAATATGAGCCGAACTCAGATGTGCTGTAGTAAACAGTATAATCTGTCTTCGGGTTCAATGTCTTACTGCCGATCTTGACAGTCATCTTCGGCTGTTTCGCAGTACCTGTGTACTTGAGAGCAGATACGGAAGTGATCTTGGCATTTGTGAAGTCAGCCTGTGCGATCTTGAATGTTCTTGTAACGGTTCCGGTGAAGCTGCCTGTTCCTGTCATCGTGATCGTTGCGGTACCGGCATTCTTGTTGTTCGTATAGGTCGTCTTGTACTTCAGGCCCTTCGGAGCAGCTATTGTTTTAGCAACCTTCGGTTTATATGCCTTGAATGCATATGTCAGACCTGCCGTATTGGCAGTGACAATGCTCTGGCTGTCGAACCATGTGGAGTTCAGCAGATACTTCGGTGTAAATGTCAGTACTGCTTTCTTGCCTGCGAACTTCACAGTGATCTTCGCTGTACCGATCGCATTTGCCTTGATCTTGACTGTAATCGTATCACCGATGAGGGAAACGCTCTGTACTTCTGCGACAGAAGGCTTATTGGAGACAGCTGTCGGAGCAGCCAGACCCGCATTCATGAGTACCTGAGCCGAACCTGTATATACACTCTGATTCGGTGTCAGTGTTACCGTTGTGACATCACTGCTTGTAAAGTATGCAGAGATGACGCCGTCAGTGACTGTTCCGCTCTTGCCGTAAGCCTTTGTGAGCTTGGTCTTGCTGTTGTCATTGAACAGGATGTTCTTGAATTTGTAGACATAAACGGCACTTGTATATTTCTTGCCGCCGATGCGCATCGTGATGATCGATGTGCCGGGCGCTACTGCTGTAACTTTTCCTGAAGAAGAGACCTTTGCAACTTTAGGGTTGCTGGATGTCCATGTTACAGGCCACTTGGAATAATAGCTTCCGACTCCGCTGACATACTCAGGAATGACTGCCTTGAGTGTGAATGACTTTTTCGGTGCCAGTGCAAGGCTTGTGTTGCTGAGTCTGATCTGGCTGAAGTAGGAGTCTGTTGTGGATGCACTGTAATCGGAAGATGCCCAGTTGCTGCTGTCGAAGTTCAGCGTCAAGCCGGTATTCCATGTATTTCCTGAAGCTGTACGTCCCTGCTCAGCCATTACGGAGCGGCCGGCAAGGAAGAATTTCTTACTGGATGAATCATCATTCCATGTGCTGTCTACCAGATACCATTTTCCATCAGGCATCTGAACATAGTTCCATGCATGTCCGCCGGAATTGACGTCACCGACACAGTACATATTTCTGATGCCGGCAGTATCAAGCATCCAGTTCAGCGCAAGCGCGTATGACTCGCACACACCATATCCCTGCAGCAGCGTTCCGTATGCACAATGACAGAAGTAATAAACCGCAGTTCCGTAGTTATATGTCTGTGTTCCTGCATTGTTATAGTAGTTGTTCGTGCAGATCCAGTTGTCAAAATACTTGACCATTCCATATGTCGGATTATTCGGATAATTGTTGTTGGCATATGTATATGCGGATTCAACGATGGTGTTGACCAAAGCCTTTGCCTGGTTATGCATTGCTTTGCTGTAAGACGGTGACTTGAGCAGCTTCACTGTGATCGTTACATTGCCGCCGATATAGCCTTTCCAATAACCTTCATTTCCTCTTCCGCGATCCCACCAGTCAAATTTGTTGGGATATGTGATCATCAATGCATTCAGAGCACTCAGTGATTCTCTATACGTATAATCGATGTTATAGTAGCTGCTTCCAAAGGAGAATGATGTTTTGCCGTTTTTCACAAATGCTGTCTTGCCTTTGTTGTAAAGGGATCTCTGAAGACTGGTCTGCAGCTGATTATAGAAATACTGTTCATTCTCAAGAATGGTAAACGGAACACTCTCTTCTTCAAAATCTTCATAAATCACTTCTTCTTCATCAAGATCGATCAGAGATGTATTTTCAGCAACAAACTCATATGTTTCCGGTTCAGCAGGAACTGCTTCTGTTTCTTCCGGTTCAGCAGTTTCTTCAACAGCTGCTTCCACAGCTTCGGGTTCTTCTTCTGTCTCAGGAACGAGTTCTTCTTCTGCAGAAACTTCTTCAATGACAGGTGTTTCCTCTGCAGGAACCTCTTCTTCTGTCAGAACATTTTCTTCCGGAGCCTCTTCTGCCTCAGCAGGTACTTCTTCCGGCTCTGCTTCCGTGATTTCTTCAGCAGGCTCAGCTTCTTCTGTCAGAACTTCCTCTTCCGGATAGACAAAACTATTACGGGAAAACAGTTCTTTAGCCGGTGTGTTAAAGCCGAAGATGATCGTTCCCTCTTCATCTACAGCGATAACAGCATTTTTATATGTTTCATCTTTTCCATAGGAATCAGCGATCGTGTCAGCGATCTGCAGATACACATTCTGTGTTTCTTCCGGCAGACGGCTGACTGCGCCTACAGACAGATAAGCAACGCCTTCATACTGAACACCATCACTTCCGAGTGCCCTGGTCTCAAAGTCGTTGACATCTTCATACATACCGGATGCGTCTTTCAGGCTTCCTTCAGGTACCTCAATGTTTTCCGCCTCAGGATCGATCTCGTTTTCTTCTGCAGCAGTTTCGACAGCTGCAGCTTCAAATTCCGCATCTTCCGTCACTTCATACAGATCTTCTGTTTCCGCGGGCTCTTCTTCTGCCTGAAGAACTGTTGTATTACCTGTCAGAAGGCTGATCGCCAAGCCGAAAGATAACCATTTTTTTACAGTGTTAGAATTCATGGTGTTCCCTCCCCACATTGTGTTTATTATACGAGAAAAATTTGTACTTTTTTACCTTTTTTATATATTTTTGGATCAATCTTCGTCAGGCCACGCACATCCGTCCCCGGGATACCAGACTCCGCCCATTTCAAGACAATCTTTTTCATAATCATCGCTGTAAGCGGGCATTTCTTCATAGTCCTCTGAATCATCCCATTCTTCATCATCAGACCATTCGTCATCTTCTGCGTCATCAGTCCAGTCTTCAGAGCCATCGTCTTCTTCCCAGACCTCATCATCGATCACGACGTCTTCTTCATCTTCTTCATATGGGTCGATGTCTTCATACGGGTCATCCTCATATTCAAAATACACACCGCATCCGTCATCAGACCATTCAGCCCCCATGCTCTCACAGTATTCCCGCACTGTATCAATACGGTCTGTCATTGCCGCATCCGGGTCATGGTGTCCGCTGATCTGCTTTCCGCCGAACAGCACCGGTTCTGTATCAGGCTTCTGATCAAGTCCGACGATCACTTCATATGAACCTTCTGTGATATTGCCTGCCATATCCACTGCTGTAATGTTCACCGGATAAGTACCGGATTTGGATGTATCGACTTTGGAAATGTCAACGAGATAAAAGCCGGTGTCTTCAGGTATCTCATCAAGAATGATCCCGTCATCATATTCGTACCACATCAGCGGTTCAAACTCTTCTTCATCCGTGTCATAGACACCGGTGATGTTGTCAAGCGGATCAAATTCATCATCTGTATCGATATACACCTGCTTCTGCAGCAGTTCGATCACCGGAGTATATGTGTCCTCCACGATCACTTCCAGCACTTCTTCCGTTTCATCGTCATCTGTTGATGCAGTTACCGTTACTGTCTGACTGCCCAGCATAAAGACATCCAGATCTGAATCATCCACGGAAATATCTCCCTGATAGGACTTGATGAATGGTTCCAGATACAGCGGGATACCTGCTTCATTGACTTCGTCCGTGTCTGTTCCGTATTCCACGTAATGAACGCCTTCTGTAAACTGTAAGGACGGAGTAGTCTTTGCTGCACCGGAGGAACAGCCTGTAATACATACTGCTGTTCCTGCGATGATCATTTTTACTGTTTTTTCTATTCTCATGGATCTGCTCATTTCCCTGATCTGCTGATCAGTGTACAGGGTATCATAAACCGAAAATACCCAGCAATGATAATCTTTGTGAACCGATCTTGAACTTGATCGTCTTTGTACCGCCGAAGTCACCTTTACCGCGGATCGTAAGGGATGCTGTTCCCTTCTTGATATTGTTCGTATAGGAAACGATCTCATAATCTGCGGATGTCAGGACATATGTGCTTCCGTCGACCTTCAATGTCAGATACAGTTCATCTTCCTTCAGTACGACTGCCTTTCCTGTATACTCCTTAGTCAGTGATTTCTGCTGTACAACAGTACCGTCGTCCTTCGTTACATTGAATTTGACGGCTGCCGCAGAAATCAGGTGTCCTGCCGGCAGGATCCGGTATGTTCCGGTGACACTGCCTGTATAATTGCCGCCCTCTGCAGCAGAAACGGTGATCCTGATCACGGAGCCTGCGACAGGGATATCTGCCGGTCCGACAGGATCTCCCGCAAGTCTCAGTACGGTCCTGAGTGTCTTCGAGGTAACAGGAACCTGTACACGTGTATCCTGTGCATAGGTATATGTCACGGATGCCTTATCGTAGTCTTTCACACCCAGTGCCTTCCCGCCGTCTTTCAGACTGACTTTGCACTGATAGTACGTGCCTTTCTTCGCGG
>JAFOMZ010000052.1 GCA_017421125.1 Solobacterium sp. | reverse complement strand
ATGACGTGCATGCCAAGTCCGCCGCCTCCCTGAGGAACGAATCTGGCAACTTTTCCTACCGGTACGCTGGAAGCATAGTTGAAGAATGTAGCTACTTCCGGATGATCTTTCAGAAGCCTGGACGTCATCATCATGTATTCTCCGGAACCGACGACCCATTTCGGGATGAAATACTGACGGCGGTGTTCAGGATTCTCACGGTCGAATTCCATGAGACCGATCTCACAGATATCCATTGCCATTTTCTCTGCTTCTTCCGGTGTCATGTTGTTGCGTTCTGCCATTTGTTCCGGCAGAAGCTTTACGACTCTCTTCTTCTTGAAAGACAGCATGAAACGTACCTGCTCTTT
This sequence comes from Solobacterium sp., assembly GCA_017421125.1. Taxonomy (GTDB): domain Bacteria; phylum Bacillota_I; class Bacilli_A; order Erysipelotrichales; family Erysipelotrichaceae; genus Bulleidia. The sequence continues at coordinate 2,206 of JAFOMZ010000052.1, read as the reverse complement.
TGTCAGCAGGCGGTCCAGGATCCAGAAATCCGGGAGATGTACATCAACATCTTTCGGGCTGTGGATCTGGATGTCATCGGTGATCAGATTAGCAAGCTGCTTCACCAACTGTTCTTTTTCGGGATCAGTGCAGACATAGTCCTCATTGAAAAAATCCCTTTCATTGAACATGTAATTCTCTAAATATTTGGGAATCATATCTCCTCCATATTCTCCAATATAATTTTAATACAAGAACTTGTTATATATTTAACAAAATTGTCCCGTATATAAAAAATCGATGACAGCCAGCAGCTATGATTATATGTTCAGCTTTGGAGACAGATGACATACTGTTTTTGAATTCATATGTGTAAAGTGATATAACAATAACTGTCAGTATATTACAACTGTCTTCGGGATCATTCCGCTAACAGTGATCCCCATATGTTATACGACGATATCAGGAGATAAAAATGAATTACATGAAGAAAACGGCCAGACTGTTCATATCTGCAGTCACCCTGGCAGCCTTTACTGCCTGCAGCAGTCCAGCTAAAGAACAGGAGCCTACAGCAGCACCTGAACAGGTTCAGGAAACTGCGCAGCCTTCCCCATCAGAAACACCTGCACAGACACCGGAACCGACACCTACGCCGACACCGATCCCCACTAAAACACCGGAACCTGAAGCGCATGGACCATTTACAGATCCTGCAGCGTTTGCCGGTTTTGATACATATACAGCCGGCGGTCAGCAGGTCGTTCTCGGTACAACGACATACGGTGATGTCAGCAGCCAGTACATAAATATCCAGAAAGTAAGTCAGCTCGCAGATAAGACACATGAGTCTGTGAAAGACCCGGAAGTATTCCAGGCCGGAGCGTATGGACGCATCATCACAAATTACTATGGAAAAACCGGCGGTCAGCTTGCTTACCTGCTCTATAATCCGACAGATGAAGATGCTGCATTTGAAGAATGCGTGATCGTAGGCGTTCAGGATCAGGAAGGGATGGTCTTCTCAAACGGAATTGATTTCTGGAATGTCACTCCGAAGCAGCTCATTGAGATCCTTGGAGAACCTTATGAGATCAAAGGCACAGTCAGCGACAAACTGACCGATGCGCGATTCATCTGGCGTGATGAAAGCAACGATCATCAGCTGACACTCTCATACTATGATGACGGTCAGGTCAATGACGTCAACGGTATGACTTATACAAACCTGTCTGCAGGACACTGATCCATGAATAAAACGGAACGATACAGAATCAATCAAATATTGATCTGTACTGCTCCGTTTTTTCTGTCTTTACCGATAAAAATGGAATGCAGGATCATTCAATGGAATTATGACTCTGATTCTGACGGCGGTCTTCCAGCATCTTTTCCAGCTGGATCACGATCGCTACCACTTCCGGTTCAAGTTCCGGCTGATAGATATCGATGCAGTATTTGTCATGGATGGAGACCATCTGTTTTCTGACTGTAGCGATCGGTTCACTGTTTTCATCCAGCAGATTAAACGTCAGTCCGATGAAATTGCCGCGCAGCTGCCAGCCCAGTTCATCGATCCTCGTAATATCATCTACGATGTGAAACAGTTCATTTGACAGCGTGAAATGTGTCCCGTCAGCCATCATTACATAATGCGTTTCGTGCAGACTGACCGGTTTCTTCTCCAGATGAGCGACAACGTTTCCTTCTGCGTCCATGATGTCAGTCTTTCCAGTGATCGTAATAATGCTCGACTTTGTATAGTACCTGAGGTTATCTTCTTCATCCGTAATGTTGATCCTGCTGTGAAGATCAGCCAGCTTTAATGCAGTATACAATGTGTATTCAGGTTCACCGTAGTCATCGATTGTAGTCTTGCTGAGATCATCTGCGGTTTTGTTGATCCCACCGCTGACCGCTTCTCCAAGCTTTACCAGATCTGACAGAAATCCCATATGTATTTAATCCTTTCAATACGTTTGTGTTCATACGATAAAAACTTATATCAACATGAATTCTTAAACACATTTTACTATATTGCAGTCAGTACAGAAACCATTCAGTTCTTAAGTATTTCACTGCCATAATCAAAACCAGACCGGTCCGGCCTGGTTTTGTTGTGACTGATTTACTGATGATCAATCATTACCGAATAAACTGCTGAAGAAGTTGAATGCACCCTGCCAGTAGTATTCGATATTCCTGGGATCGATCTTGAAGGATACT
>JAFOMZ010000051.1 GCA_017421125.1 Solobacterium sp. | reverse complement strand
GGCATGCAGCTGGCACAGATCATGCAGATGTTCACAAAAGAACAGCTCAAGATCACGCAGGCACAGGCAAAACAATCCGTCACACTGAACGGATCACAGCTGAAGCAGATGCTGAACCAGCTCGGCGGCAAGGTCTATACAGCGTCCAAGCAGACAGTTACCCTGACTGGACTCCAGCTTGCCCAGATCATGTCCATGCTCGGCAGCGGCAATGTCCAGATCACACAGGCACAGGCTTCCCAGAATATCACACTGAACGCCAAGCAGATGGCACAGCTGATGTCACAGCTGACAGGCCAGCCTGCAGCTTCCGCTGTTAACCAGCAGCCGGCTGCCGCTCCTGCAAACAACGGTTACGGCCAGGTATTCAGCCTGAATGGAAACAATACAGCAGCCCAGAATACTTCGCCTGCAGGAAATCTCAATTCACTGATGAATCTTGCAAGCCTTCTGATGGGCAAAAAATAAGTCTGACAACGTTTACAGGCACCTCACGGTGCCTGTATTTTTTATCCTCTTCGTTCATCTGTGAGCGGTTCTGACCAGAAGACCGTGCCGCCTGCCTGTGCGGCAAGCCTGTCACAGCATTCCTCCAGGTTCTTCAGCAGTTCTGCTTCCTTTTTCTTTGACCTTCTGCCCTTTCCTTCCATCAGCGTTTCCGTGAACAGTGCGTCATAAGAGACCGCATAATCCTCCGGATCACGATGCGGGAAGAAGATCAGCTGTGCGGTGTAGCTGTATGCGCCTTCTTCCGATTCATACAGCATGATCACCTTTGCGCCATACCGCATCACTCCGTTATACAGGCATTCTGCCTTGTAATAACGTTCATACACATTGACCGATACCATGTTCACTCCGTGACGTCCAGGCTGACCGCCTGGATGATATCCGTCTTTCCTGTCATTTCACCGATCGTCCCGTCTTCATGCAGGGCAAAACAGCATACCGTATCAGAGAACCGGTTGGCGCTCAGAAGCCACTGCCCGAGTCTGTAGATGTCCCTGGGATGGCTGCCGCCGCACGATACGCACTGCTTCAGTGTAAATGTTTCAATATCTATGACAGATACTACATCCAGCGTACGGGTCGATACATACAGCGTCTTTTCATCTTCACTGAGCCGGATGGCCGCAGTGTCCTTCAGGTGTGTCTTCCCATCCGGGAGCACGCTCATGTGTCTCTGTATCGTCCAGTTCTCTGTTTCGATCTCAAACAGTTCATTGCTGAGTTCCGAAGCGAGGTACAGGTGCTTCCCGTCTTTCGTCATGATCCCGTGCCTGGGTCCTGTCCCATCCGGGAATGTGATCTGCGGGAGTTCGTTCAGGTCGTGGTCGAATACTTTAACGGCGTCCAGGAACAGGCACGGTACCAGGATCCTGTCATCCGTGACGATCACCTGGTGGCAGCCTGCCTTCTCCCGGATCTCAACGGTACGGATCACTTCCAGATGCCTGTCACGGTATTCCAGTACCGTAAAGTGTCCCGCATGGTAATTGGCGCAGTACAGTCTGTCACCGGCCCATGTGATATAGCAGGACACCCCGTCCTCGAATAATGCGCGGTCTATGATCTGTCCGTTTTCATCCAGTACGGCACATCCGGACCTGCCGTCCCATGTTCCGACCGTGGCGGTCAGTTTTCCGTTTGTACAGATGTATTTCGGGTCCTGTATTTCCGCAAAGAGTTCCGCCTCCGACAGAATGCCGTCTTCAAATCCGAACCGGTAGATCCCCCGGCTCCCCTGTTCCGTATAGGTTCCTGCAAGCAGTGTTTTCTTCATTTCATCACCTCAGTATTGATTGTGTACCTTTTCCGCAAAGCAGAGTACATCCTTGAAATCGATATGCGTCCCGTCATCCAGGATAGCTGTGCCGCTCATCAGGCCGAACACCTGGTGCTGGTCGGAAATGATCGCTTTCAGATCGATCTTTGCGCTTCTGTCCAGGACAGGCCTGAATACCGCTTCAAACCTGCCGTCAGATGACGTAAATGTCCACTCTTTCATGTATTCCGGAGAATCCATGTCGCCGGACATGCCCGGCCGTACCTGTTCTCCCGTTCCGTTCAGGGGATCAGGTCCGTTGTCATTGGGAATGCAGAACTTCACATCATCCAGCTTATGCGCCCTGCCATCCCAGAAAATGACATTTTCCGTTGCGGCGGAAGTGTTGCCGAAGCCATAGCCGAGGTTGAAGCCGAACCTGTGTCCGTCGATCCTTGCATTGCCGCTGCCCCAGTACCATGTATTGTCATAGGTCCAGACACCTCTGCCCCAGTCCAATGTACCGAAGTCATGTTCCGGGTCAAACCTGTAGGTATGCCCGTCATATTCCACGGTCCCTTCCGCAGGCATGCAGTTGATCTTCTGGTTATAGTAGAACGCATGTTTTTCGTTCCACGGGGTTGCGATGACCATACTGTCATCATTGGGGTCTTCATGCAGGATCACATCACAGCTCAGGTCCTTGTCTTTGTTGAACTGTTTGAAGCTGCACGTAATATGCCGCTGTCCGGGGCTCAGCTCATACCGGATGCTCAGACGGTCGTTCTGAAACGCGACATCTCCCTGGCGTGAGGACGCGGGCATTTTCTGTTTTCCCATCGGGAAAAGATTAAGTACTGTTTCCGTATGTTCCCAGGGCGTGCCTCCGAATGTCAGGAGCGATACGGACTGCAGGCCGATATAGCCGTCATCGGACACGGTCAGTGCCAGCGCGAAGTCCTTCGATGCGATCAGATAATAGTCCCATTCCTTGATCCTGAGCCTGTTTGCCTTGATCATGTCCCTGCTGTATCTCCAGACCTGTGAGCGTGCCCATCCGGGCTCGGCGATCTCACCGTTCCTGTCCAAAAGAAACTGAGGTACTGTAACTTCATGATTTCTCATACGATGCCTCCATGATTATGAAAATTCTCTGTTCTTACTTTCATTATAATCTGTTCCTGATCATACGCAGGCATCAGACATTGAAATATATCGTATGATTCATGAATTCTTTTTCCCTGTTTCGGCATATAATAGTGAATATCTTTTTGCCGGTGCATCATGCCATCTTGATGGCGCTGATTCCTTACAGGGGATAAAGGAAACCATGCACTGACAATTTACTATGAAAGGGGAATGATCCTGTGTTTGAAAATCTGTTTAAACTGAAAGAGAACGGTACGAATACCCGTACCGAGCTCACTGCCGGCCTCACGACCTTTATGACTATGGTCTATATCCTGGCCGTCAACCCGGGCATCCTGAGTGCTTCCGGTATGGACAGCGGCGCTGTATTCACAGCGACAGCTGTTTCTTCCGCGGTTGCATGCTTCGCCATGGCACTTCTGGCAAACAAGCCGTTCGCGCTGTCTGCCGGTCTCGGCCTGAACGCTTACTTCGCTTATACGATCTGCGGATCCATGGGCTATGGCTGGCCCGTCGCCCTGACTGCCGTATTGTGTGAAGGTCTTATCTTCATCGTCATGTCACTGACCAACGTTCGTGAAGCGATCTTCAATTCCATTCCGAAGACGCTGAAGATCGCCGTCTCCTGCGGTATCGGACTGTTCATCGCCTTCATCGGCTGCCAGAACGCCCACATCATCGTAGACGGTTCTACACTGGTCGGTCTGTTTTCCTTCAAGGCATCTCTTGAATCAGGCACATTCTTCACCGAGGGCATTACCGTCGTCCTGGCTCTGATCGGCGTCATCATCACGGCATACATGCTCATCAAAGGCGTCAAAGGATATATGCTGCTGGGGATCCTCGCAACATGGCTGCTCGGCATCATCTGCCAGCTGACAGGGCTGTATGTCCCGAACCCGGAACTCGGATTCTATTCCGTCATTCCGTCCGCCCTCTTCTCCGCGCCGGCTTCCATGTCTGCCACGATGTTCAAGTTTGACTTCGGATTCATCGGCTCGCATTTCGGCGACTTCATCGTCATGATGCTGGCATTCCTGTTCGTCGATATCTTCGATACACTGGGAACAGTCATCGGCTGTGCTGCAAAAGCTGACATGCTGGACGAAGACGGAAAACTCCCCGGCATCAAGCAGGTATTGCTGGCTGACGCCATCGGTACGACATTAGGCGCATGCCTTGGTACATCCACGATCACAACATTCGTCGAGTCATCCTCCGGTATCTCCGAAGGCGGACGTACAGGTATGGTCAGCTGTGTGACCGGTATCCTCTTCCTGGCTGCCCTGTTCATGTCACCGCTGTTCCTGACGATCCCGTCCTTTGCGACAGCGCCTGCACTGATCGTTGTCGGCTTCCTCATGATGCAGCAGATCACAGACATCGACTGGTCTGATATGACAGACGCGATCCCCTGCTTCATCTGCATTACCATGATGGGCTTCGCATACAGTATTTCCGAAGGCATCGCATTCGGCATCATCTCCTACGTGGTCCTGCATGTCCTGACAAGAAAAACAGAAGGTATGTCGATACTTATGTACGTTCTTACCGTTCTGTTTATCCTGAAATACTTCCTGATCTGACACAAAAGTACCGAAGCAGGCCGAAATCATACCTGCTTCTTTTCTTTTTCCCGTTTTGTAGATTACAATTTGAACATAGCAGAAAGGTATTCAGTTTATGAAGATGAGCAGTAAATACTGGATGGTACTGGCAGCCTCATGCGGTCTTGCGGCAAGTGCTGTCGGAATATGTTTCAACACCAACGGTCTGTTCTATACACCGATCGCAGCAGAGTTCGGGGTAGGACGCGGTTCTGTCGCAATGATGAGTTCGATCTTCAGTGTCGCCTCGTCCACAATGGGAATGGTCACCCCGCATATCATTAAACCGAAATCACTGAAGCCGCTTCTGTTTGCGGCTACGATACTCATGGCAGGTTCCACCGCGATGTTCTCGCTCTGCAATGCCCTGCTTCCGCTGTACCTGCTCTGCGCGCTGCGCGGTCTGGGCTGCGGGATCTGCGGATTTGTCACGGTCACCACACTGATCAACAACTGGTTCCGCAAGTCACACGGCGTATTTACCAGCATTGCCATGACATTCTCGGGCGTGCCTGCCCTGGTCCTGTCATCCCTGTTCACGAGCGTCATCCAGAACGCGGGATGGAGAACAGGATTCCTTGCGGTAGCTGCAGCGATCGTGCTCTTCAACCTGCCTGCCCTGCTCTTCCCGTTCACACTGCGTCCCCAGGATTCTTCCATGACCGCATACGGGCAGGAAGAATATGAACAGTTCCTGAAGCAGAATCCGACCCATGTTATCAGGGGACGTGCTCCGCATTTCAGCTTCTTCTCCGCTGAATTTGCCCTGGCTGCCGGGTTTACGATCCTCGTATGCATCGCGGCACAGTTTACCCAGCACTTCCCGGCATTTGCGGAATCAAAGGGATTCGATTCACAGTTTGGGGCATTGCTGCTGTCGACAGCGATGGCAGGAAGCGTATCCTGCAAGCTGATCTATGGTACCGGCGCTGACCGTTTCGGCAATTCCAAAGCAATGATCATAACAGCTGTTCTGTCACTGGTCTCCAACTTTATCCTGCTCTTTACATCAGCCCGTCTGACACTGCAGGCCGGCGCATTCCTCTGTACGGTATCTGCCGCGAACTCTTCCGTCGGCATCGCGCTGATCGCTTCCGACATGTTCGGTGCCCAGAACTACTCCAAAGGATACCCGGTCATCTCATTCATGGGTTCCATGATCGGGGCGCTGTCCGGAACACTGATCGGATATATGTTCGACGCGACCGGCAATTACAATGTTGTCCTCTGGACAATGGCTGTCATACAGGCGCTTGTCATCGTCTGTGTCATTGCGGCATACAGAAAAAAAGCAGCTTCCCAGGCTGCCTGATCAAAACATCACGACCGGACATCGTTCCGGTTTTTTTTTAACGCATATAACTGATATCCTTCCGGACATACCCGGAAGGTTTTTCAATGCCTTCTTTCCTGCCTGCTTCCATGCATTTCAGCAGCCATGTCATACATTCACACAGATGTTTCAGTTCATCATCCGGTGTTTCCTCAGAAGTCCGGCGTACTGTGCAGTATCCGGAAACGATCATTTCCCCGAAAGACCCGGACAGCTGTTCAAAGGCCTGATATCCGCTGCCGTTCCTGACAGACACGATACAGGCTGCCGGCTTTAAGGCCCAGACTGCCGGATCACACCGGAACAGACGCTCCAGGAAGCGGAGCACACGGTCATCCGGTCTGCCGTAAAACATATTTGCGGAAACGATCAGCCCGTCATACTCACCCGCACTGTCCAGGAGCGTGTTGATCTCATCATGAAAGATGCAGCGTGACTGCTTATAGCATTTCCCGCAGGCAACACATCCCTGTATCTCATCCTGCAGGATCATGACGCGGGATGAGATCCCTTCCTGCGCGAGATATCCCGCGCACCGTCCCATTGCCCCGCTTTGTTCTCCGTCGATCAGCAGTACCTTCATACTCTTTTCCGCATCCCCGTATATCATTGCACTGTTTCCGCTTCCTGACCAGTTTGTTTCCTGCAGGCAGAAAAAAACGGAGCCGCAGCTCCGTCTTTGTACTTTTCAATGAGTCTCTCAGTCGAGATCTTCACCGTTTGTTTCGATAACCTTCTTGTACCAGAAGAAGGATTCTTTTCTTTCACGGTGGAAGTCACCGTTTCCGTCATTGTCTCTGTCAACATAGACAAATCCATAGCGCTTCTTCATTTCACCTGTTGATGCGGACACAAGGTCTGTGCAGCCCCACATCGTGTAGCCCATGAGCTCTACGCCGTCATCGATCGCTTCAGCCATTGCCTTGATGTGGTCTCTCAGGTAATTGATCCTGTAATCATCGTGGAACTTCCCGTCCTCTGCTCTGACATCATTTGCGCCGAGTCCGTTTTCGACGATGAACAGCGGGATCTCATATCTGCCGTATACTTCGTTGAGATAGATGCGCAGTCCTTCCGGGTCGATCTGCCAGCCCCAGTCGGAAGCCTTCAGATACGGATTGACGATGCCGGTAAACATATTTCCGGAACCCTTGAGCGCTTCCGGATCCACGGACGCGCAGCTGCTCATATAGTAGGAGAAGCTGTAGAAATCGACCGTGCCTTTTGCCAGGATCTCATCATCTCCCGGTTCTGTCCGTATTGTGATGTTGTGATCACGGAAGTATCTCTTTGCGTAATACGGATAGTGTCCTCTGACCTGCACGTCACCGCAGAACCAGTTGGACATGTTCATCTTGTCCTGTGTCTCCTTGACATCCTTCGGATTCGGTGTGAACGGATATGCCATTGAGCCGGCGATCATCAGACCGATCTTGAATTCAGGATTGATCTCATGGCCGATGACGACAGCCTTCGCGCTTGCGACAAACTGATTATGCAGAGCGGTGAACCTGTCCGAAGCTTCTTCCGGAGTCTCCTCCATCTTGAACATCGGTTTGCCGTCTTCGCCCTGCATACCGAGCGACATGATGCGTCCGAATGACTGGGCACCGATGTTGATCTCGTTGAATGTCAGCCAGTATTTTACTTCGTCCTTATATTCGTTGAACAGCGTTGTCGCATATCTGACGAAGCAGTCAATGACTTCCCTGCCGGTCCAGCCGTTGTACTTAACACTCAGTCCCCAGGGCAGTTCATAATGGGAGATCGTAACCAGCGGTTCGATGCCGTACTTTCTGCATTCCGCAAAAACTTTATGATAGAATTCAAGACCTTCCCTGTTCGGTTCAAGCTCATCCCCGTTGGGATAGATCCTGGACCAGTTCACGGAAAGACGGAAACATTTGAAGCCCATTTCGCCGTAAAGAGCGATGTCTTCTTTATAGAAATGATAGAAATCAACTGCCTGATGGGACGGATAGTAGACGTTCGGGTCGATCTCTTTGTCCCACAGACGAGGCGCGCTTACCGTACCGCCGCGGATATGATCAGGGACACCGGGTCCCTTTCCGCCTTCGTTCCAGCCGCCTTCAAACTGGTTGGCAGCCGTAGCGCCGCCCCATAAAAACCCTTTCGGAAATGACATAAATGAAATTACTCTCCTTTGCTTGTTAAATCAATTCTAACATATGATCATCATTGTCACACATTACCGGCTTCCGGCCCAAAAGAAAAACAGAGATTTCAATGGATCTCTGTTCTTTCCCTTTAGATCTTCTGACCTTTGAAAAGCTGGCCTTTCTGAATGACACGGAATACAAGTGCAGCTGCCCAGGGCTGTGCCTTGATCAGTTTTTCTGTTGCTTTCAGCAGATCACCGGCTGTTCCGTCAACGTCTGTAACCTCATACTCCATATCAGCGCCTTTTTCGCCGACGAACTCGTATTTCGGGTTTGCACTAGCCGCAAGGATTTCCTTGATTTCCTTTTTCTTCAGAAAAGCATTTACAATAATTGTCATAGTGTACATAATCCTCCTGTAATCAATTATATCATAGGAATGTTAGCGCTCACATTTTTTTCGGGAACCGCTGTACCAATCTTCTGAAACTTAATAATCCAGCCGCATGCGGAAACACGTTTTTCCGGTCTCCCCGTATAAAACAGCCCTGTTTTCATCTTCCGCATATTTTACGGTGACAGTTTCCCGGAATCTGGCTTCCTGCACATATTCAGCAGTGATCGTCACGGGATCTTTTCCCTGTGCAGGATGTTCCAGCAGGTTTTCACACAGATCGAAATAACGCGTATTGTTCATGTGCCCGTTCAGGTCACAGTCACAGAACTGTACGGTGTACAGATCCTGACGGTCTGTTTCTTCCCGCTTCAGGGGGAGAGGCAGACCGGTCTCCCTGCCGGTCGTTTCACCTTCTATCAGGATGCCGTTTCTGTCCGGAAAGATCATTCTGCGCGTATCCGTATCCACAAGGGCCCAGACGGCACTGCCGTTCATCAGGACATTTCCTTCCGGATCCCTGATCTGATAATAGCGCGGGAACAGCACGTGCATCGTGGTGCCGGGCCATGTCTCGACTGTTACAGTCTCGCCATACTCCGGCATGCGTGTGATATCGATGCGCTGCTGCAGGACGACCCAGAGAAAGCCGCGGTCAAGCGTCATTTCCCTGCCCATTCCGAGCATTTCCGTATGCGCGATGGAAGCCTCCTGAAGAAACTCAAATAAAGCTGATGTTCTCAGCTTTCTGTACAGGTTTACGTCTTTGTTTTTCAGTGTATATTGTACGGAATATGTCATTCCGCCGCCTCGGGCATGTGCTTCATTGCCAGGTCCGCAAGGTCGCCCAGTGTGGAGATCTTGTCCCATTCGCTGTCCGGGATCATGCATCCCAGTTCACCTTCCAGCTTTGTGAGGACAAGGATAAATCCCATGGAGTCGACATTTCCCTTTTCGTTCAGGACTGTCGATTCATTCAGTTCCTCTCCGAACATATCCGGTACATTGTCACGGATGATCTTTCTGGCTTTTTCCAGTACTTCTTCTCTTGTCATGCGTTTATCTCCCTTTCCGCTTCCCAGCGTCTGATCTTGCCTGTTGCGGTCGTCGGCAGTTCGTGACCCAATATGACCACATCCGTGAAGCGCTGGCCTCTCGGCACCTGTTTCATCACCTCACGCAGTGCTTCACTGACTGCCTCCCTGCTCATATCCGTTTTTCCCAGGACCAGCACAGGCCTGCCGTTCCTGAGCACCATGCATACGTCATCCGTATGCAGGGTATTTCTGATCATGGCTTCATATTCCGGCAGGAAGATCTTTGTCCCGTCCGGCAGGACGAGGATCTCTTTCTTCCGTCCCGTGATATGAAGCAGACCGGTTTCATCGAATCTTCCAAGGTCTCCCGTATACAGGACACCGTCTTTCAATACGGCATCCGTATCCGCTTCACGCTTATAGTAACCCTGCATCATACATGTCGGGGCACTGACCAGGATCTCTCCGTCCTCAGCCAGCGTCATGGTATCGTCCGGACACACTGCCATCGCAAACGGATCACCGGATGTGCTGATGGCAACACCGGAGCTTGTTTCCGTCAGCCCGTAGCCGCAGGCAAGGCGGATCCCTTTTTCCCTGACGGCAGATATCAGCTGATCGCTGCAGGGTCCTGCTCCGACAAGGATCAGGTCCAGTTCCTCATTCAGCAGATCATGCTGAAGAAGGAATCCCAGCAGGCTGGGAACCAGTGATACTGCTGTCGGCCGGAAATATCTGCAGTCATCGATATAGTGACGCGGACCTCTGCCTAAGGCAACGCATGCCCCGCACGACAGTCCCCACAGAAGACCGCACACGAATCCGAACACATGAGACAGCGGCAGGACATTCAGCAGGATGTCATCCTGCTTCAGTTCCAGCATACAGCTGCCGTTGTAGGCACTCTGCATCAGCGACGCATCGGTCAGGACGACCGCTTTTGCGCGTTCCGTCGTACCGCTTGTAAAAAAGAGGATCTTCCCTGCTCCGTCCCGGACACCATCGGTCAATGCGTCACGGCAGGCGGAAACGACTGCGTCATCCCCCCACAGCTGATCGATGTCCGTATATCCGATCAACGGGATCAGCTGCTCTGCACGCATCTGCCTGTCCAGCATGACGACCTGTTTTCCGGCAAGCACACTGCCGAACAGCGTCAGGATACATTCATAGCTTCCATCCGCCAGCAGGCCAAGGCAGGTAAAAGACTGCTTTGCATAGCTGTCCCGGCATGCCAGGACATCCTGATAAAACCGGCCGTATGTGATACGTCCAAGTCCGTCCTTCAGGAACGCTGTCCCGTCTGCATGATCCTGTGCCTGTCTGATCAGAAGGTCTTCAAAATCCCGGTATCTGACTGTCACTTTCAGTTCCTCTGATTTGATGATAACATATTCGTGCAAAATTTAACAAACTGTTCTATAATCTGATTGGTGGTTTAACCAGTTTATTGGGAGGAAAAAATAATAATGGATAAAAACATCAAGATCGCCATTATCGGTGCCGGTCCTGCAGGACTTTCAGCAGGAATGTATCTCGAACAGAAGGGATATGAAAACTACACGATTCTGGAAAGAAACGATCATGTCGGAGGCAAATGCCATTCCCCTCACTATAACGGTAGACGTTATGAGATGGGCGCTATCATGGGCGTGCCTTCCTACTATGCCGTACATGACGTAGAAGAATTCTGCGGCATCACGCATGACGGACCGAAGCTGAACCGCAACTACAAGGACAAGCACGGCAAAGTCATCGAACCGTTCAACCCGAGAGCCAACATCCTGAGAGCTCCTCACCTTCTGAAGATGAAGAACCAGATGAAGAAGTTTGCCGAGCTCCTCGAAACAAAATACAAAGGCTATGATGTCAACGGACACAGAGGCGTAGCAGAAGGCCGTTATGACGGCTACGCTGTTACTCCGGGACGTGAAAAGGTATCCGGTGAAAACCCGAACCTGAAAGACCTGGCGCTTCCTTTCAAAGAATTCTGCAGGCTCAATGGTGTTGACCTCGTCCAGGAGATCTGGATCGGCCCGTTCACATCATTCGGATACGGCTATTTTGATGAGATCCCCGCTGCTTATGTTCTGAAATACCTTGACTTCCAGACAACAATGAACTTCGTCAACATCAACCTCTGGACATGGAAGGAAGGAACACAGTTCATTTGGGAATCCCTGAATGCCAAGCTGAAGAACCATGCACGCCTGAACTGCGACATCACAAAAGTCGAGCGCAAAGACGGCAAGGTCTACATCACTGTCAACGGCGCAGTCGAAGAATATGACAAGCTGATCGTAACTGCTCCGCTGCAGTACTTCCCTGACTACGCTGACGCGCGTGAAGATGAGAAGAACTTCTTCTCCAAAATCGACTACGAGCGCTATGATGTCCTCGCTGTCGAAACAAAACCGGAAGACCATCCGGAGATCTCCTACTATGTATTTGACAACATGACACCGGAACGCTATGGTCATCTGATGGTCTATTACAGAAGATGGAGAGATGAGGTCAACCAGGTCATCACGACTTATGCCCTGAGAAAGCATAAGGATAAGCCTGAGATCCCTTATGAACAGTGCAGACAGACTGTACTCGCCGACCTGCAGGATATGGGCAACCCCGCTTCCGCAGTCGTCAATGAGAAGTCCTGGTATTACTTCCCGCATGTCTTCTCCAAAGACTACGCAGACGGCTGGTATGACAAAGTCGAAGCGATGCAGGGCAAGTATGACACATATTATGCCGGTGAGATCATGTCCTTCGGCGACATGGATGAAACAGCTGAGTACTCCAGAGAACTCGTAGACCGTTTCTTCTGATCTTTCCTGATAACGACAACAGGCTGCCGGGGGCAGCCTGTATTTTGTTATAACGCTTATTTTGTTTTCAGGAACTGTTCGAATTCCTTCTGCAGATAAAGCTTGCTGGCGTCTGCGTCACGCTGTTCCAGCGTTTCAAGCATACCGCGCAGGAGCTCCGTGCATACCTCCGGTCCCAGGCTCCGGATCGCCCGTTCCCAGAAAGCCAGGGTAACATATTCAAACGAGTTGAACAGAAGCGGCAGGATAAAGTTGCCGGAACTGACACATACCTGGTGATGGAAGCTGAAGAAGATCTTCGCCAGCTGATTGGGTACGACACGTTCTTCCTGAACATATGCCTCAGCCCGGGCAGTGATCTCCCTGAGTTCTGACAGATCGCAGTCATCACGCTGCGCAAGCAGTTCAAACGCTTTTCCTTCCAGTGCCGTACGCATTTCAAGCATATCCCGGATACGCCCGCTGCCGAAGTTTTCACCGCCGATCCGGATGATCATGTTGAGCGTTTCGATATTGCCTGTCCTTGCGAAGTCGGCCACATATGTACCGTGTCTCTGGTTGGTCTCGACAAAGCCCATGCGCTCCAGATCGGCCATAGCCAGGTGCACGGCAGACTTGGAGACCTTTGTCTGTGCTGCCAGTTCGCGTTCCGTGGGCAGTTTGTCCCCGGGCATCAGTTCTCCCCTGATGATCATATCTGCAATTTTTTCGACAAGAAGGTTCCTGACAGTTGGCGTTTTAATGACTCCGATATCCATATGACACCTCTACAACAATATAAAAAAGAGTATCATAACTGTCACATCTGTTCAATCGGCATGATTGACCCGGATGACCGGGGTCTCCTATAATATTGGTGGTTAAACCAATATCACTGTATCTGGAGGTTATAATGGCTTTCTACAAAGACAAGTACGATGTCATCGTCATCGGCGGAGCTCTGGCCGGAATGAGCTGTGCCATGAAACTGGCATCAGAAGGAAAATCCGTCCTGATCCTTGAGCGGCATAATCTGCCCGGCGGTCTGGCGACATCTTTTGTGCGCAGCGGCATTGAAATGGAAGCGACACTGCATGAAATGATGTCCATCGGACCGGAGGAACGTCCTCTATTCATCCGTGAATACCTGGATGAAATGGGTGTCAGGATCAACTGGCTGAGAGTGCCTGAAGCTTACAGGCTGCTCTCCCCCAAAGACAGCATCGATATCATTATCCATCCCGGCAGAAGAGATGACGGTACATGGATCGCTGCCGACGAGATCGAAGCGCAGTATCCGGGTTCCAGAGATGAGGTCAACCGTCTTCTGGAAACATGCAAGAGCGTTTATGAATCCGTTCTCTTCC
This sequence comes from Solobacterium sp., assembly GCA_017421125.1. Lineage (GTDB taxonomy): Bacteria > Bacillota_I > Bacilli_A > Erysipelotrichales > Erysipelotrichaceae > Bulleidia. Next base: position 9,483 of record JAFOMZ010000051.1, on the reverse strand, counting down.
TGAACGAACATACAGCTTCCAAGCTGACGCTGCTGCTGAAGCATGAGCCGCTGACCAAGACAGCAGGCTACAGCGCGCAGGAGGTTATGGACAAGGCATTCAATCTGTCCGATGACGTCAAGCATATCCTGTCGGCTTACTGGATCTATGTCGGTCAGCCGATCAGCACGCTCCCGTTCACGATCTATTCCTTCCTGATGGCTGACTATCTGCTCGGCGGAAGCTTTGTCGCGAAAGGATTCTCCCATGAGATGTCCGCCGCGATGGCGCACAGATGCGAAGAGCTCGGCGTTCAGTTTGAATACTGCCAGGATGTAGAAAAGATCCTGGTCAGAAACAACCATGTATACGGCGTCAGGACAAAGCGCGGAGATGAGATCCACTGTGATTATGTTGCCAGTGCTCCCTATCCGAATGTCGTCTACGCAAAGATGATCGAGCCCCAGTCAGAGGTTCCTGCCATGGCAAGGAAATACGCTGACGCAATGCCGCTCGGCGTAACGACATTCAGTGTAGTCATGCAGCTGGACAAGAGACCGGAAGAACTCAACATCAATGACTACTCCGTATTCTCCAGCAATATTCCCTTTGATACGGATGTGTTCTGGAAACAGGGAAAACAGCTTGGAAACTGGTCCAATCTGACGACTATCTGCCTGAACTATGCAAACCCCGATGCGGTACCGGAAGGAAAGACATCGCTTTCCATCACATTCCTGCCGCTGGCGGACGCGTTCATGAATATCACGGCTGATGAATATCAGGACATGAAGCGCAGAATTGCGAAACAGATGATCGAACAGGTCTCGGAATATCTCGGTGTTGACCTGCTGGAACACATCGAAGAGATCGAGATCGAATCACCGATGACGATTGCTCATTACGCAAAAGCATACCGCGGCGGCATCTACGGCTACCAGCACTCCATGAACAACTCCGTTGTCGCGAGACTGGAAGACGTTGAAAAGGAAATGTGGATCAAAGGCCTGGTCGGATGCGCCAGCCACCAGCTTGTCGGTGACGGTATGGCATGCAACATCAATAACGGCAAGATCGCCGCAAAGATGATCCTGGAAGAAATGAAGAAGGAGGCAAAATAACATGAAGATCAATGGTTTTCTGAAAGATGTTCTCGGTTCCTCCCGTGTTGTCAAGGCCCGCCGCGAGCTTATCAAAAGCGGCTCCGAAACAGCTGTCTTCCGCGATCCGATCAATGATGTAGCGCGTGAGCTGCATCCGGATGTCACACATGTCAAAGTAACAAAGGTGGAAGATGTTTCTCCCACAGCGAGAAAATATACATTTGAAGCAGATCAGGGAGATATCCTTCCGCCTTTCCAGTGCGGTCAGTATGTTTCCATCGATCTGCAGATCGGTGATACGCTGACGACCCGTCCCTACTCGATCTGCAGTGCTCCGTTTGAGGCACGTACAGGCGAACATCCGTTCTTTGAGATCACTGTCAGGAACGGAAAACCGGGTACCGGCTATGTATCATGCTGGTTCTATGAGAACGTTAAGGCAGGTGATACATTTACAGCACACCTGCCCTTCGGACAGTTCTACTATGAACCGCTGCGTGACAGTCACAATGTTGTCGCGCTTGCGGGCGGAAGCGGGATCACCCCCTTCTATTCCATGGCAAAAGAGATCGAACACGGTACGCTGGATATCAATCTGACGATCCTGTACGGTTCCGTATCCACAAAGGACATCATCCTGGAAAAACAGCTGAAAGCGGTCAAGTCCGATAAAGTGCGTTTCATCAACGTCATCTCCGGTGATGAGGCATATGACGGGGAAAAAGGCTTCCTGACAGCAGAACTGATCAAAAAGTATTCCGAAGGAGATACGACATACTTCGTATGCGGTCCCCTGGCAATGTATCACTTTGTCAAAGGTGAACTGGATAAGCTTGATGTTCCGTCAAAGCGCATCCGCATGGAAGTATTCGGCGCACCAAGGGATATCACTGCTGCCGAAGGATACCCGCAGGACTTCAATCCTCAGACATTCAGGCTTCATGTCATGAGAGGCATCCAGGAAGACATCATTGAAGCGTCCTCCCTGGAGCCCTTCGCAGTCGCGCTGGAGCGTGCCGGCATCAAAAACCGCACAAGGTGCAGAAGCGGTGCCTGCGGATACTGCAGATGCCAGGTACTGGACGGAGATGTATTCGTTCCGGCAGAAGGCGACGGACGCCGTATGGCCGATAAGGAATTCGGTTTCGTCCATGCATGTTCCGCGTATCCGCTGACCGAATGCACGATCCGCATCCCGATCCTTTAACAGCATCTGTTTCACCGGAAACGTTTCTTTGTTAAAATGGTCTCATGATCGGAATCGATGTGGTATCCGTTGAACGGATCGACATGACAAACAAACGGTTTATTGAAATGGTCCTGACGGAAGATGAGCGCCGGGAGCTGGCCCTGTATTCTGCAGACAGCCGGAGAAAAGAATATATTGCCGGCAGGTTTGCGGCCAAGGAAGCGATATTCAAAGCAACCCAGGACAGGGATTACCTGAAATACGCCATCCTGCATGAAACGTCCGGCAGACCGTATGTTAAGGATCATCCGGAGATATCCGTCAGCATCTCCCATGACGGCGGCATCGCAGCTGCCATCGTGCAGATACAGGCAAAGTAAAAAGCAGTTCAGTGATGAGCTGCTTTTCATTCGGTCTGTTATGCGTGCGCGATGCCTGCGCGTCTGGCTTCTTCCGCGACTTCCTTAGCCACTGCCGGAGCGACACGGGGATCAAATACATCAGGAATGATGTTTTCCTCGTTCAGCTCCTCATCGGGGATCAGGGAAGCGATCGCTTTGGCAGCGGACAGCTTCATGTTCTCCGTAATTCCCTCCGCTCTGACATCCAGCGCCCCTCTGAAAACGCCGGGGAATACGAGGACATTATTGATCTGATTGGGGTAGTCGGATCTTCCTGTGCCGATGATCCTTGCGCCGGCTGCCTTTGCCAGTTCGGGCATGATCTCAGGTGTCGGATTTGCCATCGGGAATACGATCGGATCCGCTGCCATGGAACGGATCATATCTTCTGTCACGATACCGGGGGCCGATACTCCGATGAATACATCTGCCCCGCGCAGTGCGTCGCCGATCGTGCCGTCCTTGTCCTCCAGGTTCGTAACATCACACAGTGCAAGCTGCGCATCATTGAATGCCGTGCGTCTGCTCAGGATCCCGGATCTGTCGCAGAATGTCAGATGTCTGATGCCGTATTTCAGGAGCAGTTTTCCGATCGCAGTACCGGCGGAACCCGCGCCTGAGATGACGACTCTGATATCCTCCGCCTTTTTATTGACGACCTTCAATGCATTGATCAGTGCCGCGAGCAGCACGATCGCCGTACCATGCTGGTCATCATGGAACACCGGAATATCCAGGCGTTCCTTCAGTTTCTCTTCGATCTCAAAGCATCTGGGTGCGCTGATATCCTCAAGATTGATGCCGCCGAATGTCGGAGCGATCCGGCAGATCGTGTCAACGATCTCATCGACATCCTTCGTGTCCAGACAGATCGGGAACGCATCGACGTCCGCGAACTGCTTGAACAGGACGCACTTGCCTTCCATGACCGGCATTCCTGCCTTCGGACCGATGTCACCGAGACCGAGTACAGCCGTACCGTCCGTGACGACTGCGACCAGATTTCTTTTTGCCGTATATCTGTATACATCTTCGGGATTTGCGGCGATCCTTCTGCACGGTTCAGCTACCCCGGGCGTGTATACCGTAGACAGGTCATCCCTGGTCTTAACGGAGGCCTTTGATACGACTTCGATCTTTCCGTGGTTCTTTTCGTGAAGCTCCAATGATAGTGAATTGAAATCTTTTGCCATAGTTTTTTCCTCCTGTGAATACTATATTCTTTCCTTTTTCCTGTACTATTGTGAGACCTTGTAATGCAGACGGGGCCTGCCGCCTGTTTTATAATCCGTGACGCATTCCGCCTTCCCTTTTTCTACCAGATAATTCATGTACCTTCTGACCGTAACATTGGAAAAACCGGTAGCCTGGGCGATCTCGTCACTGGACATGGAATCCGGTCCGATGCGTACCAGATACTCCTCCAGTTTTCTGAGCGTCTCGGTATTGATGCCTTTCGTGTACTCTTCCTGTCTGGTCTGCTCAGCAGAGATCAGGGAATCGATCTGTTTCTGAGTAAAACTTTCCTCTGAATTCAGCAGCTCGTGTCTGCGGCGGAACCTGTCCATTGCCTGTGAGAAACGCTCATAGGTAAATGGCTTTACCAGATAGTCGATCACCCCGAGTTTCAATGCGCGTTCTACGGTCATCCTGTCATTGGCAGCCGTTACCATGATCGAGCCGCATTGATATCCGCGGCGTTTGATCTCCTCCAGAAGATCCAGTCCGTTCATTCCGGGCATATACTCATCCGCGATCAGCAGATCAACAGAATGATCCTTCATATAGTCCAGTGCTTCTTTCGGCCCTGCGCATACTTTCCTGACGACGACATCATCTGTCATCTCGGCATATTTGCGGTTGATCTGCGCAACCATCGGATCGTCTTCCACGATCACAGCATTGATCACTCCGGTCATACAGTGCTCCTTTCCGATATTTTCTTCGTAACTGTCACGGTAAAACTGCTTCCTTCACCCTCTTCGGTCTCGATCTCAAGGCTGCCGTGACATTTATCCAGGATCTGCCTGATCAGCACGAGACCCGTACCATGGCCTTCTCCTTTGGTCGTATATTTTTCCGACAGGATCTTCTGTCTGACTTCTTCGCTCATCCCGCCGCCGTTGTCATCGCATACGATCATCAGGGCATCGTTTTCATCACTGACATACAGTGAGACGCTGCGTTCCCCAGTCTGTTCTTCCAGCGCGTCAAATGCGTTTTCCAGAAGATTTCCGATGACGGTGATCAGTTCCTCCGTATTGAGGTAACCGTTATCCGCCGCAAGATGGCTTCCCTTCATCAGGTCAAAATGAATGCCCAGCTCCTTTGCCCTGCTCTTCTTGCCGAGCAGCAGTGCTGCCGCGGTACGGTCTTCAACAGCTGAGAGGATCCGGCTGTCCGTTTCCCGTTCCCCGGCAATGTCCGTTATGTACTGTTCTGCCTGTTCGTTCTCACCGATCTGCAGCAGGCCGAGGATAACGTGGAGCTTGTTCTTCTGCTCATGGGTAGCTGCCCTGAGCGCTTCTACGATATGTTTGACACCCGTCAGTTCCTCTGCCATACGCATCGTTTCCGTACGGTCATTGAGCAGGATCAGGCTTCCCGTATATCTGTCATCTTCATGGATCGGCAGGATATTCACCAGGATCACGGAATCTTTGTAACTGATCTCCTGATTGTGGATCCGGTCAGAGTGGTCCATGATCATAGGACGGATCACACTGTCCAGGAAGTTCCGGATAGCTTCGTCATTCTGTCCGTCTGACTTGATCAGCCCGGCTGCTGAGGGACTGTAATACTGTACATCCCAGGACCCGTTGACCAGGATCAGGCCTTCTTTGATGGTACCGAGCACCTCTTCCCTGCGGCGGAACATTTCCGCCATCTGGTACGGCTCATAACCCAGCAGGATCCTGCGGACACGCATTGATACGAGTATGCCCGCCAGCAGGATCAGCAGCAGCGATACAGCGAAGATCGCGGTCAGATCTGTAATGGCTTCCGTACGCATTGCCTGGATAGCCCGTGTGAAGCAGCTGACCATCAGGAATCCGATCTGACGGTCTTCATGGTCATATACAGCCTCAAAATACCTTCTCTGGTTCTCGTTCCTTCCCATGTGTTCCGAAATATAAGGAGCTGATCCTGTCAGGATCACTGCTTCGTCTCCTCCGGTGAATGTTCCGCCGATCAGTTCATGTTCCGGATGATAGATCCTGATATCATCATTATTTACCAGGACCACGTAATCTACATATTCATTCTCTTCGATCAGCTCATCAAGATATTCCTTCAGTTCATTGTCTGTGTATCCTTTTTCAAGTGCCTCAACGATCAGGGGATTGGACGAGAGCAGTTCTCCTGTATCGGTAATACTGCGGTCGACCTGCACGACGACTTCCCTCAGCCGCATGAAAGAAACGATGCCGAACGCTGCTGAGATGACGATCAATGCCAGGATCAGATAAGGGATAATGGCTTTCATTACCCATGACTCGCTGAGCTTTTTCATGGAACAATCATATCACCGATTGAACTGCCGAAAAAGAAAGGATTCCCTTTTGGGAATCCCTCAGAAAATATGTTCCTGATTATTTTGCGTTAGCGGCTGCTGCTTCGCCGGCAAGACGTCCGAATACTGCGAAGTCTGCAACTGCGTTTCCGCCCAGACGGTTAGCACCGTGTACGCCGCCTGTTACTTCACCTGCTGCGAACAGGTTCGGGATAGCTGTTCCGTCTTCTTTCAGTACTTCGGTATTTGTGTTGATCTTGACACCGCCCATTGTGTGGTGGATACCCGGAGTAACTGTCAGAGCATAGAACGGAGCTTTTGTCAGATCGATCTCGGAAGCGAATGATGTACGTCCGAATTCTGCATCTGTTTTAGCATCCCAGGCTGCTTTCCAGTCAGTCATTGTCTGAGCAAAGGCTGCTGCGTCAACGCCCATAGCTTCTGCCAGTTCTTCATATGTTTCACCCTTTACAGTGAAGCCCTTGCTGATATAGCCCTGGATGACGGAAGAAGCGTCTGCCATAGCCTGGTCAACGATCAGCCATGCAAAGCCGTCTGTCTGTTCAAGTTCAGCAGCGGATACAGCATCACGTGTTCCTACTTCATCAGTGAATCTCTTGCCTTCAGCATTGACAAGGATCGCACCGTCGCCGCGCAGACCTTCTGTGATCAGGCTTGCGTTGTTGTTTTCATCAAGATGAACTGTCGGATGGATCTGGATCTGATCCATGTCAACTGTTGCAGCACCGACTGCTTCAGCCATTTCAATACCCTGGCCCATAGCACCGGCTGCGTTTGTTGTGCAGAATCCATCAAGAGCAGGTTTCAGTTCGGCAACCTTCTTCAGGTTGTATCCGAAGCCGCCTGTTGCCAGGACGACTGATTTTGCGTTGACAGTTACTTTGGAACCGTCAGCTGTTTCAGCTTCGATACCTACAGCAGCGCCGCTTTCATCTGTCAGGATGGACTTGGCTGTTGTATTGTATCTGACTTCGATATTTCTTTCATTGACTGCCTTTTCCAGGATCGGAACGACATATGCGCCGACGGAAACGACTTTGCCTTCAGCGTTGACAGGACGGTGGATACGCTTGACAGATGCGCCGCCGAATGCTGCAACGTTATGCAGTTCAGCACCGACTGTGCCCAGCCATTCAATCGCGTCTGCACTCTTCTCTGCAAGAACTTTGACCAGTTCGGGATCATTGATGCCCTTGCCGCCGATCATTGTATCCAGCTGCATGAGTTCTACGGAATCATAATATCCTTCCGGAGCAGCCTGATATGCATCCCACTGTTCCTTGACCGTTGCTGCAAGTGCAGTGATCGTTTCATTGTCCGCATATGTGCTTGCTGCAGTGCCCAGCGTCTTTTCAACACCGGCTGTTTCACCGAATTCATTGGAATCTTCATACGGTGTATCTGCTGCGTTCATACCGCCTGTGGAACGGACGGAGTTGCCGCCTGCGATCGCCTGGCTTTCGAGAATGACAACATTCCTGCCTGCGTCTGCTGCAACGATCGCTGCGATCATGCCTGCGCCGCCGGCACCGACTACGACAACGTCTGTGTCAACTGTAACGTCGCCTACAGGAGCGCTCTGTGAGGAGACTTCTGCCATGTAGTCTTCAGGATTCAGTCCGGCAGCCTTCAGAGCTTCGGAAGCTGCTTCGATAATAGCTGTTGAAGTCATTGTAGCGCTGGATACAACGTCTACATTGATGCTGTTGTTTTCTACGATCAGTGAAGGAAGTGAATCGATTGCCTTTGTACCGATTCCCTCTGTTTCACCCGGTCCTTCTACAACCAGATCTTTGATGACGCTGTTCTCAAGTGTTAATGTGACTTTGACAGGATTGGCTTCGCCGCCGATACCGGCTGTAGATGTTCCTTCGAATGTACCGGATACACCTTCAGCGGCAGGTGCGGGATTTTCCTCCGGCTTTGTTCCGGCAGAGCAGCCGACAAGCGCTGCAGCCATTGCAAAACTGGAGAGCAATGCAATAAATTTCTTCATCTTTCCTCCTACCTTGCGAATCATCTCGCAAATTAATTAAAACATATCTTCGGGTCTGAAGATATGTTTTTATCATTATTTTAATTAAGTTAATCTGTTATTTTTTTTGACACTGCCGGAATCATGCGCAGAGCGGAAATCTGCTCAAATGCATAAGCGAATTTCAGCAGCTTGCGCTCTGAAAATGCCTCGGCAATAAATGACAGGCCGACCGGTTTCCCGTCCTTTCCGCAGCCTGCCGGGACCGTAATGATCGGGTAACCGCAGAGCGGAGGAAGTGCTGAAGCACCGGGACATACGATCGCATCCAGGTGATGTTCCCGCATCAGTCCGTCGATGATGTCCTTGGCTTCATAAGGAGCCGTCAGCTTGTCGCTCAGGTATTCCTTTTCTGTCAGCGTACCGCTCAATGCGTCCCCTGCTTCAAGAATATCCTGTCCGTATTTCAATGCTGTTTCGCTGTGCTCATTGTTGTACCGGATGATATCTGTCATCGTCCTGATCTCAGCATCGGAGCAGTATTCACTCAGATATGCATTCATATACTGCTTGAATTCATTCAGCATAACAGGTCTTGCCAGTGTTCCGGCATTCGATGATACGTTTCTCAGCGTGCAGCCTTCTACCAGGACTGCGCCTGCCTGTTCAAGATATTTCAGGGCTGATCTGAATGCTTCGATCTGTTCTTCCGTATACCACTTGCTGTCCGGAATACTGACGCCGATCCGCTTTCCCTGCAGGCAGTTTTCATCCAGACCTATGCTGTAGTCCTTTGGGATCATGGATGACGTATACATGGTCGCGGGGTCGCGTTCATCTTCGCCGGTCATGGCATTCAGCAGGATCGCTGTATCCATGACAGTCCTGCCCATGGGACCTGCCGTGTCCTGGGCATTGATCGGAATGATGCCGGAACGGCTGACAAGTCCGACCGTTGGCTTCATGCCGACGATGCTGTTGGCTAAGGACGGGGAAATGACAGAGCCGGATGTTTCCGTGCCTACTGCTGCAGCGCAGAAGCTCATGGCGCATGCCACGCCGGAACCCGTGCTGCTTCCAAGCGGGTCAACATCATCTCCGAACGGGCTTTTTGTCTGACCGCCCCTGGAGCTGTAGCCGTTGGGTATCTCGGTGTTCATGAATCTCGCGAATTCCGAAAGATTCGTTTTGCCGAGCAGGACGGCGCCTGATTTTCTCAGCTGCTTCATAACGAATGCGTCATCTTTAGCAAAGTTGTTCCGCAATGCTTCGGAACCTGCGGAGGTGTGCATTTTATCATG
>JAFOMZ010000050.1 GCA_017421125.1 Solobacterium sp. | reverse complement strand
TGAATATTCCGGCAGGATATCATCGGCATACGTCATGATCTTGAGATCGGGATTGTTAAGGACCTCATAGTTCAGTGCCGTACCTACCAGACCGTAATCAGCTTCACCATTGAGCACGGCCGTAATACGGTCCATCTGATCATCCGGATTGTACCATTTGACATCTCTCAAAGGTTCATACCTCAGATCCAGCAGAGGGCCGGTGATCGCATACATATTCGGCTCACATGCCATTGTCTTGCCGATCAGAGAACGGATATCTGTCCATTCTGTTTCTTTTCTTCCGAAGACCGGCATACAGCCTGTCAGCAGATATCCCCCGAAGATCGTCAGGTCCATGCCTTCGGATATCATCTGCAGGGGCAGGTTCGTACCGGAATTCGACGCTACATCGATCCTGCCTTCCTTGATGCCTTCAAATACAGCACTGTCAGTTTCCGTATAGACATACTCTACCGATATGCCTTCATCACTCAGGTATCCCTTTTCTTCCGCGATGGCGTTCAGAATATGCCCGCTGTCGTTCAGTGCCAGCCTGACGACCGTCTGTTCGGGCGTACCAAAGCTGATCGTATCAGCCGGTGCAGTCTCTTCGGGGATCGCAAGTCTGACACATCCGGTCAGCACAGAGCAGGCCAGAACGGCCATGATCAAAGACTTTTTCATTTCTGCTCTTCTCCCTTCTCCTCCTCAGCTGCAGGAAGGTCTTTCACTGTTTTCCGGGCAGTGGGATCAAGCTGAGAGATCGTAACATTCGGGAACGGTACATTGATACCGTTGCGGTAGAAGATCTGAAGCAGTTCCCTGTTCAGGAAACGGTTCACACCGCGGACATTCTGTTCCGTACAGCGGGCAATGACCGTGATCGATACACCGCTTGCCCCAAGCGCGGATACGCCGAGTGATGTCGGTCCGCTCACGATCGCACTGTTCTTCTCCTTCAGCAGCGGCAGTTCACGTTCAAGAACAGCATCTACATAGTCAAGATCCTGACCGTATTCGATATCGATCGTTGCCGAAGCGACGGATATTTCTTTAGTCATGTTCAGGACACCGGTGATCTCACTGTTGTTGAAGATCTTGATGTTGCCGTTGCCTGCCATGATCTTTGTGGTACGAAGACCGATATCAAGCACGGTTCCGCGGAAATCACTGATGGTTACGATGTCCCCGACACGGAATTCTCCCTCGAAGACAATGAAGATACCGGCAAGAATATCCTTGATCAGCGACTGTGCGCCAAGACCTACGACAAGTGACAGTACTCCGACACCGGCAAGCAGGTTCGTGGCATCCATGCCTACAAGATACAGGCAGTAGAACATTGCACCGATCGTTCCGCCGTATTTCATAACGGAAAGCAGCAGGTGACCCAGTGTTTCACCTCTCGCACCGAGCAGTGAAGTGATGATGCGTACCGGGATCCTGAACAGCGCAATCGTGATAATTGTCGCCATCAGTACCAGGGCACAGGAACTCAGTGCGAAGACATTCCATGTTCTGTCCCAGTTGCCGCTGACGATATAGCCTATGATGGTGTCTTCCGCGCCTGCTGAATTGATCGTTCTCGCAGACCAGAGGATATAGATCATCAGTATGATCATGATCGCACCGATCATATATACCAGTTTCTGTTCGGGACTCTTTTCACTCCAGCTGATCCTGCGGTTATCCCATCTTGCGGAAGCCTGTGTCGTAGAGCTCTGACGTCCGGATGGAAGTACGATGTTGAAGATTGCCGAGTTCAGGCTCTTCTCTGCCTGTTCGGAGCTCATTGCTTCATACAGGCTCTCCTCTTCCTTATTGGTCAGGGTGACCGTCATTGAAAGGAACAGGATCAGGAAGAAGCAGATCACCGCTGTCAGCAGTGCGATGCTGCCGCGGGCAAGATACATCGTATTCTTCGGAATTGCCGTTGCGATATAGTATCCGTCCTGATAACGGTAATACTGGAAATATGTGACACCGTTGACCCTGTTGAATCCGTAGTAATCGAATCCGTTGAACGCGTTCGGTGAAACACCGAGTTCAGCAGCGGTCCTGCCGATACTTGATTCGATCGGAGAATAAACGAGCCTGCGGTCTTCTGTGGAATCGAACATAACGATCGCTCCGCCGCTCAGCATACTGGTGGAAAGAACACTTGCTACATCCGTCGATTTGAGAAGCTGTTCCGAAAGTTCCTTGTTCAGCTCGATCTGGATCATGGAATTATGTCTGGTAATGCCGTCATCCGTTGTATGATTGACCGTTCCGCCTTCTGCGGCTGACTGCTCATATAAAGAGCGCGGTACATATACGGTATTGCCGTCTTCATCTACCGAAGTGTAGTAATGGCATGCTGTACCGATAAACTGAGACTCGAAGCCCAGCTCATCTGTCATCATTTCCTGGATATAACTGTCGGTCTTTCCTTCCAGGATCTGCCTGAACGGATATGACTGGGTGCCTTCCTGATTGCTGAGCGTGAAGAACCAGTTGGAAGTGTTCGTGGCGATCGTATGACCGTCTTCGTCATAGACATAGATCGAACTCAGGTTGTTCTCATCGCACAGCCGCTGCAGGAACGCACTGCTCTGAATGGATTTCAGACGGTTTCCTTCATCATCCGTCAGATAGACCCTGTTGCCTTTTTCATCAAATACACTGTGATATCTGTCGGATTCTTCATTCAGGAAAGCAGTATCCTCTTCTACGATGAATGAAAGAAGCTTCGCAGTGGACAGCGCGTGATTCACATTGTAGTTATAAAGGATCTCCCTGGTCTCCTGGCTCTCTTCATATCTTCCGGAAACTTCCTGCAGGGCTGCCTTGGATTTTTCGATACCCTGCGTCACTTCCAGGAGCGTCTGTGTATAGAACGAGATCCCGTACATGGTCATGACACCTGTCAGCAGCAACGGGAATACCTTTCCGAAGATCGATTTGTCAAAGTATATCGGATTTTCGGTATCTTTTTTCAGGACGATGCGGTTGGTCTGCACGGCATGTCTTACGAAATCGTTCCTGACGATGATCGCATATGCCAGACACAGCACCATGATGATGTTGAATCCGAGTATGGTCCAGAAGAGAACAAAATGATCGTCCTCATAGATCTCATCCGTACTAGCGCTGGCACAAATGACCGTCTGGTCTCCGAAAGTCCTGGAAACACAGAAGTATTTCTGTCCGTTGATCGTTTCAATACCGCTGTATCCGTCATTCAGCGCTTTTTCGGAAAGGCCGTTGACCAGGGCATTCTGTCCGGTCAGGATATCTTCCCCGTTCTTATAATACAGGAACAGGTTGTCTTTCTTGCTGACGGCAAACATGAAGCCGTTGTTGATCACTGCCGTCCTGCTCAGCACTGCGGAAACATCCTTGAGTTTTTCCGTCCGGTCATCCAGTACGCCTGCTTCCATGCCGCACACAAGCATATACTTCTCACCCATATACTTATAGGGCTTTGAATAGAAATATAATGACCCGCTTGTGTTTTTAACAAGCACCGGCCTGATCGTTCCGTCGTCCTTCTCTGTGGACTTCAGAACAGCATTGATGTTTTCCTGCGTCATGAAGCCTTTCACCGCAGGATTGACGCCGTACAGATCCGCATCAGGGCTGGTGACGATCACGCCCTCCCTGGAAAGCACGAAAAGATAATAGATGCCTGCACGGTCCGCCAGGTCCTTCATGACGTCGGACCGCACGGAATTATCTGTTGAAGCCAGCATTTCCGACATCCCGTTGCTCAGGACAAGGTCAATGTCGTTCAGTACCTGCTGGTTGCCTTCGTGGTAGATCTTCGTCAGATCTTCGGCGTTTTTGTTGTTTCTGTCCAGCGTCGTGATGACTTCCGTGAGTGCGAGATCACTGTTCTGCCTCTGTTTATAGTAGGAAGCCTGTCTTTGAATATCCCGCAGAAACAGGCCGATGAGCGAGGCTCCGACAACGATCAAAAGGACGTTGACAACGACTTTTGAGAAAAAATATCTGTTGGCTTTCCTGAGCGTTTCCTGATCATGTTGAGCAGGTGCTTCCTGCTCTGTATCAGTGACCACCGACTGCTCTTCATTTACATTTGGCGTTTTATTTTCAGACATTAAAAACTCTCCTGGCATCATGCCGGTCTTCCGACATCAGTATACATAAATGGGATTCGGATGTGAACCGATCCGGGGCTGAATTCCCATGGATTTTTCCTGTTTTGGGCACCGCCTCAGACAGTGTCCAGTTCTTCCGGAACGGTCAGCTCCTCAGCCCGCGAATGGTTGTACAGACGGTAGATCATCAATGCCACATTGTGCGCGCTTTCTCTTTTGCCGCCCTCTTCCCATTTCAGAAATGAATTCAGCAGCCCGCCTGCATATGCATAAAGTTCATACATATGGAGCTTCTTCTGCGGCAGAATATTTTTCATCATGTACTCGTTCACGGCATCGATCAGCACGGTGTACAGCCCATGCCTGTTGAGGATCAGGAAATACCTGGAATACCTGTCGAAGTAATTCAGCGAGAACTCAATATGTTCCAGGCGCATGAATACATCCGGTTCGTTCAGTTCCCCGCCCTCGATCATATAGCCTGTTACGATGATATCCAGATAATCGCAGAGCGCATCGTAAAGGTTCTCATAGTAGCGGTAGAAAGACATCCTTGATACACCGGCAATACTGATCACATCGGTCACTTTGATGGACGTAAACTCTTTTTTTTCCAGTTCATCAAGGATCGCATTGCCGATCGCTATCCTTGTAGAGACGGTCCTGCTGTTCAGATTTGTCTTGATCTTCATAAGTGTTACACTCTCTCCGTTTTTGTAACACGTGTTACATTTCGGGCATTTTTGTACATTTTATCATAACGATAAAACCAATACAATGCATGCGTAATTAACAGGAGGTTATTACGATGAGAATTATTGCAGATTCATCCTGTGATCTTTACACACTGGACACACCGGATTTCCGGACTGTCCCGCTGACCATATATACAGACGAAAAAAGCTTTACCGATGATGATTCACTGAACATCAAGGATATGCTCGATTACCTGGCTTCCTGGAAAGGACGCTCATATACTTCCTGTCCTTCAGCTGATGCATGGCTTTCAGCCTTTGAAGGCGCGGACGAGATCTTTGCGGTAACTGTTACCAGTTCCCTCTCCGGTTCCTATAACAGCGCAGTGCTTGCGGCTGATCTGTACCGGGAAGAACATCCGGACGTGAAGATATCCGTGATCGACAGCCTTTCCACAGGCGCAGAAGAGATCCTGCTGCTGAACAAGCTGGCAGAACTGGTACGTGCAGGCGGAACATTTGAAAGCATCGATGCTGAGATCCGCGCTTACCTGAAGCGTTCCAGACTGTTCTTCTCGTTCTTCTCACTGCACAACCTTGGCCAGAACGGCCGTGTCAGCAAAGTTGCTGCAGCTGCCCTCAGTGTGCTGAACATCTCAGTCACCGGCACTGCTTCCGAAGAAGGAAAGATCAGTGTGACGGGAAAAGCAAAAGGCGAACGCAAATCCATCCGCACCCTGATCAACTACATGGTGCAGGCAGGATATAACGGCGGACGCGCAGTCATCACACATGTTGAGAACGAGTCCATGGCAGACATGCTGAAACAGGAGATCCTGAAAACATACCCATGGGCAGATATCCTGATCAGACCGGCACGCGGACTGTGCAGTTATTATATGGAACGCCGCGGCATCGTCATCAGCTGTGAGACACAGGCTGCCTGAATGTACTTAAAAACCATGCACGACGCATGGCTTTTTTCTGCTTATCCCTGCAGTGAACTGTTCAGCTTCAGGAACTTTTTATCATTCATCTGCTCGTTTGTAACGTATTCCCCGTTAAAGAACAGCGCGTACGTGGTGACCGGTGTCGGCGCGTTCCGTGCCTGTTCCTTATCCCGGATATGGACTGCTTCAAACGGGATCTGATGGTCCCGTGCTGTCTGTTCCAGGACAGGGACATATTTCGCGTTGAAAGGACACTGGCTCGTGTAGTAAAGAACGTATCCCGGCTGATCGATATGAGGATGTTTTGCGCATGGTCTGAACTGCGGCTTTACAGCATCCTCCTCAAACGGCAGATACCAGAACTGGATCCCGTTGTCTGCTTCATCACATATGGTGAAGCCCTTGTATTTCAGGAAACGGGGATCTGCCAGGAACGGTTTCTTTTTGGCGGAACTCAGGATACATAAACCTTTCTTTCCTTTGGTCTGGCTGTCGGATATGCATGCCTGCAGCAGATCGTTTGAATAGCCGTGTCCCTTGAAGGAACCGGATACCCAGAGACAGTCGATGTACATATATCCGTCTGCCTCGATCGGATTCCATGCGTGTTCTGCCGGGATGTATTCAATAAAGCATTTCCCGCGTTCTATACTCTTAAGAAATACAAGGCCGTCATCAAACCGCTCAGCCAGCCATGCCTTCTTGGATGATACCTGGATATCCTTATTGTTTGAGATCGCGCAGCAGATATGTTCCTGTTCCAGATTCTCTTTTGTCAATCTGATGTATTCCATATATTCAGTTCCTTTCTAAATATCGAACAAATTGATCTGTGAATACTTTTCGGGCATCTCCCCGATAAACCGGAAACAGTCGTCCGGACTGCACAGCATTCCGTTTTCTTCACAGACCTGATGAACGATCTGTTTCAGTTCTTCCGCCCTTGGACTGGGCAGTTCATATGCATTGCCGTATGTTCCGATGTACCGTTCCTTCAGTCCGGGAAAGTGCCGGTCGAGCGCTGCGTAATAGTATTCCCTGTCGCCTTCCCGCAGTGTCAGTCCCATACCGAAATCGATCACTCCCCGCACGCCTGTCCTGACACACGCATGCAGGATCGCCCTGATGTTCTCTTCCGTATCATTGATGAACGGCAGGATGGGTGTCAGCCACACGATCGTCGGAATGCCTCTTTTCTGCATTTCTTCCAGCACTTCGATACGGCGTTTCGTATTGCAGACATGCGGTTCCAGGATGGAGCAGAGTTCATCGTCATAGGTGGTCAGCGTGATCTGGACAACGCATTTAGCCGTTTGATTGATCTGATCCAGCAGATCGATGTCCTGCAGGATACGGTCTGACTTTGTCTGCACCGCTGCCCCGAACCCATGGTCCAGGATGATCTGCAGGCACTGCCTGGTCAGGCGCAGCTGTTCCTCGCAGTGCATATACGGGTCCGACATGGCGCCGGTAGCGATCACGCACTTTTTCCGCTTGGACCGCAGTGCCTGTTCCAGCAGCTGCGGCGCATTCCGCTTCACTTCGATATCTTCAAAGGGATGCGTGAAATGATAGCATTTGCTGCGGCTGTCACAGTAGATACAGCCATGCGTGCATCCGCGGTAGGTATTCATTCCGTAATAGCCGTCTTTGCCGGTCAGTATTCCTTTCGCGTCGACAAAATGCATGGATGATCACTTCCTTCTGACAGGATGACGGATGACGGTCTTCAGCTTTTCCGGAGCGGTCTTATTCACATCGGACAGGTAGATCTCATGATGCCATCTCTCACTCGAGAAGTCATTATCATAACCGTTTTCCTCCAGGTACCTGTCCATCTTTCTGACCGTTTCAGGCTCATCATCATAGGGACCGATGTGCATGCACTGCACGCAGAGTCCTTCATGGATACGCATGAATTCCGCTTTGGAAAGATCCATGCCCTTCTTTTTCTCCGCTTCACGCACTGCCCACCGGAAGTCCTCTTCTGTCACAAAGTCAGGCAGCCTGATCACGGAGATCCATATGAAGTCTTCCTTGTGACCGTAATCCATGCCTTCCCTGCCTTCCTGCCGCCAGAAGCCTTCCAGCGGAGGGACTACATAATCAAAATATCCTTCGATCCGCCGTTCTCCCATTTTGCTCATTTTGATGGTATACGCGATCGTATACAGGATTCCGACCGCTTCCTTGTACTCACTGTCAGGCTGGTTGGGATCTCCCTTTCCGCTGACTGCGATAAAGTTCATTTCCGGGACGTCAACGATCTCCGGCTTTGCCTTCGGCAGGTAAAATTCTTTGTATTCCTTTTTATAATCAAATGCCATACGCTTCACCTCTCAGGGATCTCCTGTTCTTTGAATGGTTCGATCAGGACATGGATCAGATCACCATCATGTTTATCAAGCTGTTTCCGGATCGTTTTCAGCACACCGATGATATAGCAGACCGAACCGTCCGGATTCCTGACGCCCA
This sequence comes from Solobacterium sp., assembly GCA_017421125.1. GTDB lineage: Bacteria > Bacillota_I > Bacilli_A > Erysipelotrichales > Erysipelotrichaceae > Bulleidia. The sequence goes on along the minus strand of JAFOMZ010000050.1, from coordinate 33 downwards.
TATTGACGATACTGCCTGTGTAAGGGATCCCGT
>JAFOMZ010000049.1 GCA_017421125.1 Solobacterium sp. | reverse complement strand
CTGAACGACCGTCCCCGGCTCAACGCCTTCTACAGGCTCGGCCATCATGGCCTGATGCCAGTTCGGATCGAACGGCTGGTTCAGTGCCTCGATCTCTTCAACGCCTTCCTTCTTCAAGGCATTGACGAGGCTTCTGTATACCATTTCGAATCCTTTGCGATAATTCTCATCCTGTGATTCTACCGCAAGTGCTCTTTCACAGTTATCCAGAACCGGAAGTACTTCCAGCGCGAATGACTGTGCCCTGTACTTGTTGTTCATTTCGTTTTCTTTGTACAGGCGCTTCCTGATGTTTTCCGTATCCGCGTATGCTCTTGCATATTCGTTTCTCAGAATGTCATTCTTGCCTTTCAGTTCTTCGTTTTCCTTCTTCAGTTTTTCGATTTCTTCTTTCAGTGCTTTCTTTTTGCTTTCACCGGATAAGATCTTATGGAGCTTACCCTGTTCATCCACCGCTTCTTCAGCAGGCTTTGCGTTTTCTATGATCGCTTCAGCGGTTTCTTCTTTCTTTGTTTCCTCAGCTGCAGTCTCTTCTGCTGCGACTTCCTCAGCTGTCTGTTCCATTTTTTCTTCTGTCATTTTTCTTCCTCACCGCCTCCCGAGCTGTACATTTTTTCAATCATCTTTGCAGTATAGCCGATCATAGAAACGATCTGGTCGTAATTCATACGGCTGGGACCTACCACCATCAGCTGACCGTTTTCCTCTCCGCTGACACGGAATGTACTTCTGACGATTGCAACGTCATTCAGCCATGTCAGCTCAGTGCCCTGGGTCGTTCTGACCGCGACTGCGGTCGAATCGTTTCCGAGGTCTCTCCATACAGCGGAATCATCCAGCATCGACATCAGCTGTTTCAGCTTTCCGATATCTTCGAACTCCGGCTGGTACAGCAGTCTGTCCTTTCCTGAGAAATAGACATTCTCACTGGCAAACTTGACGAATGCCTGGACAAATGCTGTAAAGAGGATCTCATGGCGTTCAACGACCGATGCCAGAGCCGGCTTGATGTCTTCCATACGATCAACAAGTTCGGCTAATGGTACGTTCTTCAGTCTGTCATTCAGGATCTCTGTACATGTTTCGATGTCATGTACGGATACTGACTGTTCAAAGTGGAACGTCCTGGTTTCGGTATGTCCCGAATTCGTGATAAACACGCATACTGCATTTCTGTCGTCAAGCGGGAACAGCTTGATATGCTTCAGTCTCTGCTTTGAAGAATCGGGTCCGATCGCGCCGCTGGTCATATTTGTCATTTCAGACAATATCTGACAGCTCTGACGGATCGCCTCTTCAATATTCAGGTTGGCTGCTTCAAATGCGTTGCGGATCGCAACTTCCATCCGTTTGTCCATGCCTGAACCACTCAGAAGGTTCTCACAATAGAACTTATATCCCAGTGTGCTCGGAACTCTTCCGCTTGAAGTGTGTGTTTTTTCAAGGTATCCCATCTCTTCAAGTACCTGCATGTCATTACGGATGGTCGCACTGGAATACGGCAGACGGTATTTCTGCTGCAGTGCTTTGGAACCAACCGGTTCAGCGGTACGGATATATTCGTCGACGATTGCTTTGAAGATCTCGATACGTCTGGGTGTCAACATGATATCCGCCTCCTTTTAGCATTCCTGTCCCTTGACTGCTAACAGTATATATCCGAATTTTAGCACTGTCAATGCACGTGTGCTAAAAAGTTTGCCTTCTTCACATGATTACATCATTTCAAGCTGATCATACATGGCCTGACCAAACACTCACGGTGAACTTTACAGAGTGTCTGAAAACTAATACCCGGTAATTTCATTTATAATAAAAACAGAATACGGAGGTACACATATAATGAGTGAAAAACGTTTCCCGGAAGGCTTCCTGTGGGGAGGCGCTACGGCAGCAAATCAGTTCGAAGGCGGCTGGAAGGAAGGCGGCAAAGGAGTTTCGGTCTCGGATGTTGCCCTCTTCAAAGATCCGAAATCAATGGAACAGCTTCTTGACGTACATGGCAATACGGATATTACCGATGAAATGATCGAGAAAGCTCTGGCTACCGATGATGAGGTATACTATCCGAAACGCCACGGCATTGACTTCTATCATCATTACAAAGAAGATATCGCCCTGCTTGCCGGCATGGGATTCAAGGTATACAGGATGTCGATTGCCTGGAGCCGTATCTTCCCCCGCGGTGATGAAGAAGTCCCGAATGAAGAAGGTCTGCAGTTCTATGACAATGTATTTGACGAGTGCCTGAAATACGGAATGCAGCCGCTTGTCACGATGTCCCATTACGAACCGCCACTGGCATTTGCCATGGAATACAACGGCTGGTATGACCGTCGTTCCATTGACTTCTTTGTCAGATATGTTGATGTGATCACCAAACGCTATGCTGAAAAGGTCAAGCTCTGGCTGACGTTCAATGAAGTTGACTCGATCATCCGTCATCCGTTCATGACAGGCGGCCTGATCGAATCCAGATTCCCGAAAGAAAAGTTCATGGAAGTCATGTACCAGGCAATGCACCATCAGTTCGTTGCTTCAGCACTGGCAGTCAAGATCACACATGAAAACATTCCTGACGCCAAGGTCGGCTGCATGCTTACAAAGCTGACATATTATGCGTATACATGCAAGCCGGAAGATGTCCTTGAACAGCAGCAGCGCATGCGTTCCATCTACTGCTACAGTGATACCCAGGTACATGGTGAGTATCCCCGCTACCTGCTCCAGATGTATAAGAACAAGGGTCTGAATATTCAGATGACGGAAGAAGACCTGGAGATCATGAAGGCATATCCTGTTGACTTCATCTCCTTCTCCTACTATTCCTCAAGCTGTGTTGCAAAACATGATGAAGGTCTGGACCTCGCTGCAGCAAATACGGTCACGGCGATCAAGAACCCGTACATCCCCTCTTCCGACTGGGGATGGCAGATCGATCCGATCGGACTGCGCATTTCACTTGTCGATCTTTATGACCGCTACAGGAAACCGCTGTTCATCGTTGAAAACGGACTTGGCGCAAGAGATACGGTTGAACCTGACGGTTCGATCAACGATGATTACCGCATCGATTACCTGCGTGAGCATATCCGGGAGATGTATAACGCGATCGAGGAAGACGGTGTTGAACTGATGGGTTATACGACCTGGGCACCGATCGACCTGATCTCCAACTCCACCAATCAGATGTCAAAGCGCTATGGCTTCATCTATGTTGATGTGGATGACTACGGTAACGGTACCTACAAGAGATCAAAGAAAAAGTCCTATGACTGGTACAAGGAAGTCATTGCCACAAACGGATCATCGATCCTCGAATAATTCACATTCTCATACAGACGGCAGGAGCTCAGCCTGCCGTTTTTTTTCTTCGGACCGGTCATGCAGACCGTCTGATAAAAAACGCAGATACGTCAAATTCCGCATTTACAAATTGTGCTAACATATATTTATGAACAGCATCATACTGACAGGATCATTTCCTGTACCGGAGAAAACATCATGGAAGAAATCAGACACATTGAGATCGAAACAGCACCTGGAACGATCATTGGAAACTGTACTGATGAGTACAGAGAGTTTCTGGGCATTCCCTACGCAAAGGCAGAACGTTTCCGCTATGCAGTACCTGTTGACAGGTTTGCGGGAAAACTGGATGCGACATCATATGGGAACGCATGTCCGCAGTACAGGATGTATTTCCCCCAGCTGGATAATCCCGAGCGTCTGTTTTATTACAGGGAGTTCAGGGAAGGGATCAGCTTCCATTATGATGAAGACTGCCTGAACCTGAACATCTATACCCCGGCTGAACCCGTGAACTGTCCGGTCATGATATTTATTCATGGCGGAGGCTTCAACTCCGGTTGCAACCAGGAGGAACCCTTCCGCGGATATGTGTTTGCAAAGCGAGGGATCATAACAGTTTTCATCAATTACCGTACAGGCATCTTCGGGTATCTGACGCATGAAGAAATACAGAATGAGTACGGAAGAAACGGAAACTTCGGGCTGGATGACCAGCTGACAGCCATCAGATGGGTCAAACAGCATATCGCTGATTTCGGAGGAGACCCTGACAATATCACACTTGCCGGACAGAGTGCCGGAGCGATCTCCATTCAGTATCTCTGCCTTGACCATCATAATGAGGGGCTGTTTCAGCGTGTACTCATGATGTCCGGTGCAGGCCTCTTTCCGAAGTTTGCCCTTCCAAGACCTGCCGCGCAGACACAGGAATACTGGCTCGAACTGATGAAGAGAGCCGGATGCACTGATCTTGATGAACTGAGAGCACTGCCTGTCAAAGATCTTCTGACAGCTGTACAGGAACTGAAGCAGGAACGCAATGACACGCTGTACAATACGATGCCTGTTATAGACGGACACCTGATCAAAGGTCCTGTAGATCAGCTCATCAAAAACCCCCTGAAGACCGGCTATATGCTCGGCTATACAAACAATGATATGTACGCGCCTGTCATGGCATTCATCGGCAATCAGTTTGGCACAAAGAACAACGCTTATATTTACTATTTTGATCTGGACGCACCGGGTGACAGCAATGGTGCCTTCCACTCCAGTGATCTGCGCTACATGTTCGGAAGACTGTCTTCTTCATGGCGCCCGTACACAGTCAGGGATTACGAAGTATCCAGGCAGCTGATCGATTACGCATCCGCATATGCAGCGACCGGTAATCCCAACGGACCGTTCAGACCGCAGTGGCTGCCTTGTTCCAAGGGCAAAACAAAGATCCTCTGCTTTGGCAAAGAACGAACATCCATGGGGACTCCTTCTGTTCTGAAGCTCTGCAGCAACATGATCAATAAAGGCGATCCGAAAGCCGAAATAAAAGAAGTACAGTGATTGTACCTCTTTTTTCGTGATATGGATCAGATCTCGATCTCTCTGTTTTCGTAGGATTCCCTGAGCTTCTGTTCCTTGCTGATCTGGAGTTCTGCTGTCTTTTCCTTTGTCAGCGGATAGTAGAAGATCAGGATCGCAGCCATGATGCCGAACATGATCGCCGGGATCAGTGTTCCGAGGTCATACATGATCTTCAGGTTGGAGAGCGTCTGTACTGCTCCTTTTTCATATTTATAGTGCATGCCGAGCAGTGCGCCGTTGACACAGATCGCAGCCAGGACTTGTCCGACTTTTCTGAACAGATTGAATACGGAATAAGCTGTTCCGTCTTCACGGCTTCCGGTACTGACTTCAATATCATCGATAGCGTCAGTGACCATAGCCCACAGCTGCATGACAAGCGTCGTCAGTCCGCATCCGCTGATGAAGTTCATCGCAAGGAAGATCCACAGCAGCTTGGCAGGATCCATTCCGCGCAGGAAGAACAGTACGAGGTTTGCCAGAGCTGCGATCGTCATACCGACTGATGTAACTTCCTTCTTGCCCTTCTTTCCGGTCAGTTTAGGAAGGAAGAACATGAAGATGATCATCGGTGAATATGTGCATGCCTGTGTTGCCAGGTTCATCCAGTTTGCATGGAAATAGTCATTGAACAGGTATGTATAGAAACTCTGCGTGAACATCTGACCGGCAAGCAGCAGCATCGATACCATCGTGACACCGATAAACGCACGGTTCGTAAAGAGCAGCTTGATTGCTTTCTTAGCGGCACCCTTCTGAGGAGGCTGAGGCTTTGTCTTCACGCGTTCTTTATTCAGTGTGAATGCGATCAGCAGCATAATGCATGAAACGACCGCCATGATGATGACGCCTTTGATCACCGGCGCATACTGCAGGTCAGTGATCACCTTGCCGTTTTCACCGATCACAGGATTGCCCGCTCCGTCAACACGGTCCGCATATGCAAAGCTGGCAATGAGCAGTACAGGGATCGAACCGAGCGCTGCGCCGATCGAACGGAATACGGAAAGCTTGCTTCGTTCATGTGCGTTAGTCGTTACAACAGACGCCAGTGATCCGTAAGGGATCTGCAGGACGGTGTATGCCATACCGAAGAAGATATATGTACATGTCGCATAGATACATGTAGCTGTATAGTGCCCTTCTTCCCCGATTCCCGGAAGCTTCAGGAACATCAGGACAGCTGATATTGAAAGCGGTACTGCGGCATACAGGATCCATTTCCTGTAACGTCCGTATTTCCCCGGTTCAACTGTATCGCAGATCCTGCCCATGATCGGGTCATTGATGCCGTCCCATACTCTTGCCACGATGAACATGACCATGATGAACAAAGGACTCAGATGAAAGATGTCTGTATAGAACTTCTGCAGAAGTGTTGTGACCAGCGCAAACACCAGACAGCCTGCAGTATCGACCATTGCATAACCAAGATAATCCTTCGCTTTCAGTCCGCTGGTACGGCTGATATAACTATTACTATTATCTGACACGGTTTTTCCCTCCCGAAATAATATGATCTTTTATATTGTATCACGGCTGTTCAAAAACAACGTTATTGATTCTGACAATCAGTATATGGAATGTAAAAAAAAAACAGCCGGATCAGTCAATTTGTCCGGCTGTGATGAAGTGATCATTTTTATACGTTAAGAAATGCCGAGGATCAGTCCTATAATCCGTACAAGCCCCGCCATGATCCAGGCGATCCCGCACTGCCACAGAACCACATAGAATGCCCACCGGCTGCCCATCTCACGTTTGATCGCAGCGATCGCCGCAACACAAGGTGTATAGAGCAGGCTGAATACCAGCATGGAAGCCGCAGTCAGCGTACCGATCGCTTTCACTCCGTCAACGAACAGTACTTCCATAACGGAAACAACGCTTTCCTTGGCCATGAAGCCGCTGACAAGAGATGTAACGATGCGCCAGTCTCCCAGACCGATCGGCCTGAACAGCGGAGCAGCTACACCGGCGATCACTGCCAGGATACTGTCATGGGAATCAGCCACAAGGTTGAACCGGAAATCGAAGCTCTGCAGGAACCATACCACGATCGTTGCAATCAGGATCACTGAGAACGCACGGTGCAGGAAATCCTTTGCCTTTTCCCATAAGAGCTGCCAGACATTCTTCGGACTTGGCAGACGGTAATTCGGAAGCTCCATGACAAACGGTACAGCTTCACCCTTGAACAGCGTGTTCCGGTAGACAAAGGCAATCAGGATACCGACAATGATGCCGAGCAGATACAGTCCTGTAATGATCAGCCAGCTGTGCTTCGGAAAGAACGCATTGACGAAGAAGCTGTAGATCGGCAGCTTTGCTGTGCATGACATAAACGGTGTCAGCAGGATCGTCATACGTCTGTCACGGTCACTGGGGAGCGTACGTGTTGACATAACTGCGGGAACGGTACATCCGAACCCTATCAGCATCGGTACGATACTGCGTCCGGAAAGACCGATGTGACGCAGCAGCCTGTCCATGAAGAAGGCAACACGCGCAATATATCCGCTGTCTTCCAGCATTGAGAGGAAGAAGAACAGCGTTACGATCAGAGGAAGGAAACTGAGCACACTTCCGACACCCTCAAAGATGCCGTTCATGATCAGGCTCTGGACTGCCTCATTGACCTGTCCTGCTTCCATGATCGATTTGATCCAGGCTCCTAGAATGCCGATCAGATTGGCCAGCAGATCCTGCAGGAACGGTCCGATCAGGAAGAATGTCAGGAAGAATACGAGTCCCATGATCAGGATAAACATCGGTATCGCTGTAAACTTTCCGGTCAGGATATTGTCGATCTTCTGGCTTCTCAGATGTTCACGGCTTTCATGGGGACGTATCACACAGGTATCTGATACCTTCTGAATATACTCGAACCTCATGTCCGCAATTGCGGCACTGTGGTCGAGTCCTCTTTCCTTTTCCATCTGCAGAATAATATGTTCGACCATTTCCTGTTCATTCTGATCAAGTTCCAGCTGTTCGGCAATGAGCTGATCCCCTTCGATCAGTTTGCTTGCGGCAAATCTCACAGGAAGTCCTGACCGCTCGGCATGATCTTCGATCAGATGGCAGACAGCATGCAGTGCCCTGTGTACTGCCCCGCCGTGGTTCTCAGGACTGCAGAAGTCCTGACGGAGCGGCTTTTCCTGATATTTTGCGATGTGCACAGCATGGCGTACAAGCTCATCGACGCCTTCGTTCCTGGCGGCTGAAATAGGAACTACCGGAACTCCCAACAAGGCTTCCATGGCGTTGATATCGACCGTACCGCCGTTTCCGCGCAGTTCATCCATCATATTCAGCGCAACTACCATCGGTGTATCCATTTCAAGCAGCTGAAGCGTCAGATACAGATTGCGTTCAATATTGGTCGCATCCACGATATCGATGATCGCCTTGGGTTTTTCCTTTAAGACAAAATCACGTGAAACAAGCTCTTCACTGGAATACGGGGACATGGAATAAATGCCCGGAAGATCTGTGATCCTGGTGTTGCTGTAACCGCGGATCACGCCGTCTTTCCGGTCTACCGTAACACCCGGGAAGTTGCCTACATGCTGGTTGGCACCTGTCAGCTGATTGAACAATGTTGTTTTTCCGCTGTTCTGATTTCCCACCAGTGCAAATGTCAGGATGGTATCATCGGGAAGCGGATTGCCTGTTCCCTTCGGGTGGAATTTTCCTTCTTCACCCAGACCGGGATGGTCCGTATGTTTCAGATCATGTTTTTCCGGTCTGACTTTCTCTGTCTGCTGAACAGGTTCTATCGTGATCTGTTCCGCTTCGGCAACACGAAGCGTCAGCTCATAACCATGCAGGCGGAATTCCATAGGATCCCCCAACGGGGCAAGCTTGACCAGCGTGATCTCTGCTCCGGGAATCACTCCCATATCGAGAAAATGCTGGCGCAGCATTCCGTCTCCGCCTACCGTTAATATCTTTCCGGTCTGTCCCGGTATTAATGAATTCAGTTTCATGAACGTTCAACCTCGCAGTACTGCAGTATCTATGATCCTGTTCACAACAGGACATATCGTTAATACAATAACACAAGACTGGTGTTTCCAATCATGAATTCCCGCAGAAAATGCTGAACAGCATGGAATTGCCGGACATGATCACTTATATAAAAAAGTGCAGAACTTCATTGATCATGCGTCTGAAATTCTGCACTGTATTGTGACTCTTCTATTAAATTGCCGTTTGTCCGGTATGATGTCTTAACGCTCTTTTCCAAGGAAGAACAGACCGAGCATACCCGGTCCGACATGCGCGCCGGAGAAAGGTTCATGCGGACATACGACAACATTTGCGTCAGGTGTCTCTTCGAGGATCAGTTTCCTGAGTCTTTCTGCGTCCTCCAGACAGTCACCATGTGAAATGTACACTGTCTGTCCCGGCTCTTCTACCCTCTTGTCATGGTATTTCTCAGCAAGCCTGCTGATCGCTTTCTTTCTGCCGTGGCAGTTGGCACAGGAAACGATATGACCTGTATGATCGCCATAGAGGATCGGCTTGATATTCAGCGTTGTACCGATCGCTGCTGTAGCTTTGCTGACGCGGCCTGTACGTTTCAGGAAGTTCAGGTCATCGACTGTAAAGTACTGACAGCAATGCGGGACCATGTCATCCAGGATCTTTGCCGCCTCGGCAGCCAGTATTTCCTGCCTGCTCAGCTGGGCAGCCTTGACCGCAAGCATTCCGTTACCGAAACCGCAGCCATGAGAATCAACGATATGTACGATCCTGTCACGATATTCTTCCAGCAGCTGCTCAGCTGCATTGACTGCCGCATTATAGGTACCGCTGATCCCGGAACTCATCGCGATATAGATGATATCAGTGCCTTCTTCCAGCAAAGGTTCAAATACGGAAATAAACAGGCCCGTATTCAGAAGCGTTGTTTTTACACTGACGCCGTTCCTCAGTTTTTCATAGTATGAATGGATATCAAAATGCCCGATATCGCCATCATACGTATACGGCTGATCATCCATCGTATAATCGATCGGCAAAAGCGTGATACCTTCCAGCAGCTCACCCGGAAGATTTGCGGTTCCGTCCGCAAAAACTGCAAAAGACATAGTTAAACCTCCAGCATGCACTTTCATGACAGAATCATTAATAACAGACTGATATAAAAAACACATGCAAACACAGATATTCTGAAACAGGAACTCTTTCAAAACACAAGTGTATTATACTCCACGCCACAGGTTTTATTCATTTCATACACTGTCTTTTCATTCACAAAGCAGCAGATCAAAAAAGGTGTTGATCGTCAGACTGTCATGTCTGAAGACTTTACACCTCTCTGATTCCCGATATCAGGTTCAGACACAATGACCTAGTAGCATCTGAAACAATTTGCAAATTTTTCTGCGGCTCTTGCTCTTATTGCGGAATAGTCACTTGCATGAAAATACGCTTCATGCCATCCTTCCGGACTGTCCTCCAGAAATTCTTTCCGGATGATCAGCTGTGTTTTCTTATTGAACTGCGGCAGATAACGGTCTACACGTTCGACCAGGCGTTCGTCGTAGTCCGGATTGTTTTCACGTTCACTGATCATTTCGGGAGTGCAATCCTGCCCCATCAATTCTTTGGTCGTACGATAGATCCTCCCGATAAATTTGGAATACATGACGCTTTCGGTCTTGTTGTAGAGTGATTCAAAATTCTTAATATTGAAATATCCTGACATATTAAGTACCTCCGGAAACAGTATTGCATGTCCGCTTCACAAAAAGAACAAAACTTCGGTACTACCCGAAATAAACAGGCTGAATTACTGCCACACCGAATTTTCTGACGGAAAGTCCGTCATTTCCTGACTGCATTTAGACAGAAGTAAGCACCGTAAACATACAGGTATACATGCCTGAAAATCAGGATACTGCGCGATATCAGTTTTCATTTACTCCAAGACAGTTTCGGCATATATAAGCACCGAACAGATATGATCAGCAGATCTGTCAGACATTATGATATGATCATAAAGGAGGCAGTCACTATGAATTATCATTTGGAACATAACCGTATCTGGCTTGAAGATGATGAAGGAAAAGAGCTCGCATACGTGACCTTTCCTGCGTTTGAACCCGGTATGGTAGAAGTAACACATACAGTTGTTGATCCGTCACTCCGCGGTCAGGGCGTTGCCGGTATCCTGATGGAAAAAATGACCGAAGTCCTGAGAGAGACCGGTCAGAAAGCCGAACTGACATGTTCATATGCCATGAAGTGGTTCATGAAGCATCCGGAGAACCAGGATGTCCTGATCGATCCCGAAGCAGAAGCTGTCAAAGCTGCAGGCGGCATTCCCGAAGCCTGCAGGATCCCCAGACATAAACCGATGCAATGATCAATAAAAACGCCCTGCGGCGTTTTTATTCTGCTTCCAGAAAACGGAACACCCTCATATTGAAGTCTTCAGCCTCTTCATATGCTGCATGTCCCAGTCCCGGATATACGTATAATTCACTGTCCGGAATCAGTTCATGCATCTCATACGATGCCTGTATACCGACTGTACGGTCTTCCGAGCCTCCGATGATCAATGTCGGACAATGTATTTCATTCAGACGGTTTCTGACATCAAAATTCAGGATCGCTTTGGAATTGATCATAAACCTTTTGTAGTCCTTAGGTTTTCCGACCAGCCCGATCACAGGATATGATTTTCTGAACTTTTTCAGATATGCCTCTGAATAACTCTTCTCGGCAGTATCGATCATCAGTTCCTTATGTTCGCCCTGTTCAGCATATGCCATCCACCGGTCAACATTCTCATGGATCAGTTCATTTGCATACGGAGCGGAAACAGCGATCACAAGTTTCTCAACAAGATCAGGATAACCGACAGCCAGATACTGAGCGATCATGCCGCCCTGGGATACACCCATAACGGATGCTTTCCGGATATCAAGCAGTCTCAATGCTTCCGCCTGGTCGTCAGCCATATCCTTGATCGAATATCCATCGGGCATATCATCTTTTCTGCTGAACATGTAAACCGTGTACTTCTCAAAGAACATCTGATACGGCTTGGCCAGAAGGAGCGCCTTCCCCTTCACGGTCATCAGACCGTCTGAAAGACCTGGAAGCAGCACGAACACACGCTCACCATGTCCGAAAGAAACATAGCTCATCGATGTACTGCCCAGTGCAATCGTTCCGTTTTTCGCATTCCAAAGCATATCCGTCACCTCGTTCATTTTGAAAAGAAGTTCAGTTCCCCTGACTGATGATTTCTTCAGGTCTGTCGGCATCCTGATATCGGACTTCAAAGAATCCGTATTGATCAGCCTTTGACAGGATCAGGATCCCTTCCCCTGTCCAGTAGAATTCATGGTAAACACTTCCGCCGTTTGATTTGGCATACGGCTCAATTTCCGTATGATATGGTTCGCCATACAGTTCCGTAAAATATGACTGCGCATCTTCAAGAGGCTTTTTGCAGGTAAATGTCAGTTCCCCGATCCGTTCATCCTTACCGGATCCCATATACCCTCTGATCTCCTGCTTTTCATTCAGAAAAACCGTTTCGATCAGCAGATAGATCCCATCCGTCAGATCATCTTTAGAGAGTCCTGCTTCAGACAGTGTTTTTCCTGACAATCCAAGCGCGTCCGGAAGACTTTCAAAAGACAGTACAAATGAATCCTCACGCACTGCCGGATCTATATGATCTGTATCCGAAGGTCTTTCTGCCGGACGGATACATCCTGCTGACAGAAAAACAATCGGAATCAGGAAAAGCCATTGTTTTTTCATTTCAGACCACAGGTATTTCATCAATTACTATTATATCGGCATCAAAGGAAACAGTTCTATCTTTATGATTGACATGTACATTTTCAGAAACAGACATTTTCATATCATCTGAGCCATGGAATACCGGTCTTTTCTAACAAATACAATGCAGTGACGCCTGCAATGATCAGTGAAACGAACGCTGTCCAGAACAACTGTCCTCTGATGAATGAGACTGCAGGGTTTCCGGTATTGAGGACTGTCCCAATGTAGAGGATCGCCTGTTCTCCGTTTTCAAGCTCAACATACCTTCCGCAGATGTATTTTGAATCTGTTTTCAGTTCCGTAGTTCCGCGGTCATTGTTCCTCAATGAGGTCAGGAAATCACCATATCCGTCAGGCAGTTTCCTGTAGTTCCCTGTCTGCCATTCCATCACATCATCATAGATATACGGATTGCTGGTACCGCCGTCACCATTACCGTAAGAGTGATAAAACGATTTATATGAGTCAGAACTGTATAGGATCGTCCCGTCCTGTTCCGTCACAAATATCAGCAGTGCATTCTCAGTACTGAGACGGTCGATCTCTTCAAACAGATCTTCGCTTCTGCTATGTGCGGTGATCTGATCTGCAGTACGTCTTGCGGTCCTTTCCGCAGCCATACGATAGAAACCCTGCGCGAATACAGACTGAAGCAGCCAGAGGATCAGAAAGACACCTGCTGTCAGCAGAACAAAACGCATATAGAGTTTTCTATGTCCGGAACTCGTATCAGCCATCAGTTCTGTATCCCCTTTCTTCCGATATATCTGATATTCAACGGAACATCTTCATTCATGAATATCATGATATTTCTTTTAACATGATACTTCATCCGGCAAAAAAGTAACGCTGAAATGAAAAAACCTTTCCGCTCATGATGTCGGAAAGGCTGATCATATATCAATTGTTTTCAGAGTTCTTCCGCAAGTCTGCGTACCTGTTCAAGAACTTCTTCCTTCATTTCACCAGCGCATGTATAAATGCCTTTATCCTCAAGACTGAGATAATCCAGGAAGTCTCCTTTAAATGAGAACTCAGCACCGGTATACATGTCTTTATCACCGGAACAAAGGAACATGGCGATCTTGCTGAGATGACCGTGTTCTTTCGGATACAGCGCTGCATAGAAACGATCGATCGTACATTTCAGCTGTCCGCTGATCCCATGGTAGTAGATAGGTGATGCAAGTATCAGCATATCCGCGTCTTTCAGCAGTTCATAAACTTCCAGCATGTCATCCTTCTGTGCACAGATGCCCTTTTCAATTTTATGGCAGTGCTCACATGCCAGACAGCCATGGATATTCTTCCTGCAGACATCATAAACCCTGACCTCATGGCCTTTGCCTTCTGCGCTCTCCCGGAACGCATTGATCATTTTTGCTGTATTGCCCTGCGGACGCGGGCTGCCGTTTAAAATCAGTACATTCATTTTCTCTCTCCTCTAATACCAGTCATGTTTTTCACCGCGGTCCAAAGCATTGATCCGCTCCATCTCTTCATCAGTCAGTTCAAATCCAAACAGATCAAGGTTTTCCCTGATATGGTCAGGGTTCGATGAACCGGGTATTACGATGATGCCACGCTGCAGATCCCATCGCAGTATGACCTGTGCGGATGACACGTGATGTGCCTCAGCGATCGCAGTGATCGTTTCATCTCCCAACAGCTCTGCAGTATGTCCTCTGCCCCCAAGCGGATACCAGCATTGTACTGCAATTCCTTTTTCCTGAATAAACGGTACGACATCCTGTTCCTGATAATATGGATGGATCTCATTCTGTACAAGCGCAGGCATAACAGATACCTGCGGAAGGAATTCCGTCAGTTCTTCAATATACCAGTTGGACAGTCCCAGTGAACGGATCTTCCCTGCTTCCTTGTATTTTTCCATTGCATGATACGCATTGACATCTCCCGTTCCCGGGTGATGCAGCAGCATCATGTCAATATACCCGATATTCAGTTTTTCCAAGGCTTCATCGATCGCCGCTTCCGGATCAGAGTACTGTGTCGGATAGATCTTGGTGATCACAAAGATCTCCTCACGGTCAATACCGTACTCTTCCATTGCCTGCCGTACACCTTCTCCTACAGCTTCCTCATTGTGGTACATATAAGCTGTATCGATCAGTCTGCCGCCTTCAGCCAGCAGTGTTTTGACGGAATTGACACATGTATCATGATCCAGTGCATATGTTCCCAGACCAAGGACCGGCATCTCATAACCGCTGTTCAGCATGACGGTTCTGCTTTCAAAGTCAAAGCCATAGTGATCCGTCAGGACAGGACTCATAGAAGTATCAGCTGCTGTTATAGCTTCTGTATCTGCTGCGGCAGGTGCCTGCTCTGTCCGGCAGGCAGTCAGACAGACCGCAGCCAACACTGCCGAACAGAGTTTCAACAAGCTTCTCTTTTTCATGATCTGTCTGATACCTTCATTGTTTATTTCAGATATTCCGTGAAGAAGGATGCCAGTTTGTCAAACGGGATCACATGATCCTTGCCGCCGTCATACAGGTCTGTATGGGAAGCACCGGGGATCAGGTACAGTTCTTTATTGGAAGTATATTTGCTGTTGGTGACCATATTCGTGAATGCATCTTTTCCGAAGTAGCAGGAATGTGCTTTATCACCGTGGATGATCAGTACTGCAGAGCGGAT
>JAFOMZ010000048.1 GCA_017421125.1 Solobacterium sp. | reverse complement strand
CGAAGTTCCTGTAAGAGGCGGTATGTCATCCAATCGATCAAGCCGTGTCAACAATGTCCTGAAGAATCTTGTGCTGGGCGGAGCAGCCAGGATCCTTTCATTGTTGTTTCCGTTCATCACCAGGACCGTATTCGTCAAACTCCTGGGTGAGGAATATCTGGGTGTCGGAGGACTGTTTTCATCGATCCTGACACTGCTGAACCTTTCCGAGCTGGGCCTTTCCAGTGCGGTCGTCTATACGATGTACAAGCCCCTGTCGGAGAAGAATGATCAGGAAGTCGCTTCCCTGCTGAACTTTTACAAGGGCATCTATACGAAGATCATGCTGTTTATCCTGGGCATGGGCCTGTTGATCCTGCCGTTCCTGGGACAGATCGTCAATACGGAACTGCCGCTTGCGGAGATCCGTATCTACTACATCCTCTACCTGGCAAACAGCGCTGCTTCCTATCTGTATGTCTGGAAGAGCTCACTGATCCAGGCAGACCAGAAGCAGTACATCGTGACCGGCGCAAGCACGCTGTTTACGATGATCACACAGGTCGTGCAGATCCTGATCCTGCTGCTCAAAAGAGATTATACGCTGTATCTGGTCGCTGCACTGGTTTGCACGCTGCTGCATAACTTCTACATTTCCTGGCGGGCGGACAGAATGTATCCGCATATCGCTTCTGTCACACCGGAAACACTCCCTGCTGAAAAGCAGAGAAGCATCTTCGGAGACGTCAAGGCGATGTTCGCCTATAAGCTCGGCGGCGTGTTCCTGAATTCCACGGATAACTTCTATATCAATTCACTGATCAACGTCAAAATGGTCGGCCGGTACAACAACTACATTGCCTTATCCACATCGCTTACCGCGATCACATCCTATGTCTACCAGTCCATCATCCACTCCGTGGGAGACTTCAATGTCGAACACAGTGAACAGGAGAAAAAAGGACTGTTTGACGAGATCATGCTGCTGTACTGCTTCGTGGCGGTCATCCTGTTTGCCGGTTTCTACTGCACAAGCTCCCCGATCGTTAAGATCTGGCTGGGCGAGGAACGTGTCCTGGATCAGCTGACCGTGCTTGCGATCGGCATCAATATCTTCCTGCCCCAGATCCTTTATCCGATCTGGATGTTCAGAAGAACGACAGGTGTATTCAGGCAGACCAGAAACATCCTGATCTATGCAGGCGTGGTCAACCTGATCCTGTCCTATATACTCGGAAAACGCATGGGACTCTCAGGCATTATCCTGGCGACCAGCGTATCCCGACTGCTGACATCATTCTGGTTTGAACCGGTCGTACTGTATAAGGTGATCTTCCCGAGCTATCATGTCAGCGGCTATTTCCTGACAGTCATCAAGAGTCTCTTCATCGCGATGCTTTCCATCTTCTGCTTTGACAGGCTGTCCTTCCTGCTTCCCTCGGGCATCATCGGTGTCCTGCTGGCAGTGATCCTCTCATTTGTGCTCTCCATGGCGTGGCTGCTGCTGTTCAACTTCCGCGATCCGTCCATGAAGAAAGTGCTGAATACCGTAAAAGGAATCGTGAAGCGTCGCTGAGGTGTTTATGATGAAAACAGAACGTATCCTGAAAACCGAAGAAGCTCTGCGCCGTGAATTTGAAAACGGCAGAGGCTTTGACTATGACTGGCAGAGATTTTACCGTTATGAACATTCCCTGCGAGTCGCGTCCATCGGCGCGTATATTGCCCGTGAGGAAGGCCTGGATGAAGAAGCGATGATCTGTGCCTGCCTGCTCCATGATGCCGCATATTTCAGAGGCTTCCGGGACAGACAGGAATGGGTGGACCATGGCCGCAATTCCGCGCTGATCGCCAGACCCGTATTTGAAGAACTGGGCTTCCCGGAAGATATGGTGGAGCAGATGTGCTTCGGCATCTCCACGCATGTCGATGAAGAAAAGGATTTCCCCAGACCCTGGACGATCTTTGAACGGACGATCCGCAATGCGGATGACATCGACAGATATGATGTATACCGTCTGTATGAGACGCTGCAGATGGTTCACTTTGAGGAAATGCCTTTGTCAGACAAACTGGGATTCCTGCAGAACAGACTGAACTTTCTGGAAAGCAGTCCGGAGCCGGCTATGGTAACGGAAACAGCACAGAAGCTCTGGGATGATCATCTGAACTATCAGATCGAGTTTATCGGACGGATGATCAAACAGATATGCAACACAATATTGTAAAGATGGAGCAGGCGCAGGCCTGCTTTCTCTGTGGCTCAGGATATTGATTTAAGGTATAATGACTTTGCATGATACGGAGGTAATAATGAAAAAAGTTTATACATGTTTCTGCACGGATGTGATCCATGACGGTCACCTGAACCTGATCAACCATGCGCTGGAATACGGCGAAGTAACGGTTGGTGTTCTGAGTGAAAAAGCCATGATCCGTTATGATCGCTTCCCCACGATCTCGGAAGAAGAGCGTGTTGAAATGATCAAAAAGATTCCCGGTGTCAGCCATGTAGTCATACAGAACTCCATTAAATATGACAAAGTATTCGAAGAACTGAAACCGGATTACATCGTTCATGGTGACAACTGGAAGAGCGGTCACCTGTCCTGGATGAGAGATAATGTATTGAAGAATATCGAAAAGTACGGCGGTGAACTGATCGAGATCCCGTACACATACAATCCGAATGTCAAGAAGATCGACATGCGCAGGAATGAAACACTGGCAATGCCTGACTTCAGAAGGGCAAGACTGAAGAGACTGCTTGCGATCGAACCGATCGTCAAGATCATGGAAGTACACAGCGGTCTGACAGGCCTGATCGTCGAAAAGACAGTTACTGCCGGCGAAGACGGACTGGATCAGTTTGACGGTATGTGGATGTCCTCACTCTGTGACTCTACAGACAGAGGCAAACCGGATATCGAACTGGTCGATATGACCGAGCGTATGCATACGATCGATCAGATCATGGATGTTACGACCAAGCCGATCATCGTCGACGGTGACACCGGCGGAATGACGGAGCACTTTGTCTACAATGTCCGTACACTGGAACGCATGGGCGTATCCGCTGTCATCATTGAAGACAAGACAGGTCTGAAAAAGAACTCCCTGTTCGGTACCGAAGTCGAACAGACACAGGATACGATCGAGAACTTCTGTGAAAAGATCCGTGCCGGTGAAGCGATCAAACGTACCGATGACTTCATGATCATCGCCAGATGCGAATCCCTGATCCTGGAAAAGGGACAGGAAGACGCCCTGAAGAGATGCCGTGCCTATGTTGAAGCAGGCGTTGACGGCATCATGATCCACTCCAGACAGAGAGATCCGAAGGAGATCTTCGATTTCTGCGATGAATTCAGAAGAACAGACAAAACGACGCCGATCGTTGTCGTACCGACATCCTTCTGCCAGTGCACGACCGAAGAACTGGCTGCACACGGCATCAATATCGTCATCTACGCAAACCAGCTGATGAGAGCTGCCGTACCGGCAATGACCAATGTCTGTGAGTCCATCCTGATGAACCACAGAAGTGAAGAAGTCGAGAAGGAACTGATGCCGTTCAAGCAGATCATCCGTCTGATCGATGAGATCTGAGGTGTAAATTATGAGTGAAAATCCGAAGGTATATTTACCGATGTCCGCTGATATCATCCATCCCGGACATATCAACATCATCAAAGAAGCAGCGAAGTACGGCGATGTCGTCGTAGGTCTCTTTACAGACGAAGCGATCGCTTCCTACAAGAGAGTTCCCTACATGCCGTATGAACAGAGAAAGATCGTTGTCGAAAACATCAAGGGTGTCACGGAAGTCATACCCCAGTATACGAAGGACTATGAAGACAATCTGCGTCTTCTCAAGCCGAAGTATATGGTGCACGGAACAGACTGGCGCACAGGTCCCCTGGCTGCAGTCCGTCAGAAGGCGATCGACATCATGGCTGAATGGGGCGGTGAAGTCATTGAACCCGAATATACACAGGGTGTCTCTTCATCACTGATCCAGCAGAAGATCAAAGAGCGTGGCTGATCATGAAAGTCGAACGTTTTGTTGAAATACTCGGTGCAGACTTTTATACAGGTGTTCCGGATTCCCTGCTGAAGCCGCTGTGCAACTGGCTGATGAGCACATACGGGATCGACCCGAAGCATCATGTCATCGCCGCCAACGAAGGAAACTGTGTCGGCCTGGCTGCCGGATACCATATGGCAACCGGAAAAGTACCTGTTGTATATATGCAGAACAGCGGGGAAGGCAACATCATCAACCCGACAGCGTCACTGCTGAATGAAAAGGTATACGCAATTCCTGTGATCTTCGTGGTCGGCTGGCGCGGGGAACCCGGAGTTCATGATGAGCCCCAGCATATCTACCAGGGTGAGATCACCAGGACACTGCTGGATGACATGGGCATCAGAAACTTCGTCATCAGTAAAGAAACGACCGAAGAAGAACTTGAATCAGTCATGGCAGAATACCGCACACTGCTGGCGGAAGGCCATGATGTGGCCTTTGTCGTACGCAAAGGCGCGCTGTCGTATGACGGCAAGGTCGAATACAAAAACAGCAATCCTCTTCTGCGTGAAGAAGTCATCCGTCACCTGACACTGGTCAGCGGAACAGATCCCGTCATCTCAACGACCGGCAAGGCAAGCCGTGAACTGTTTGAGGCTCGTGAAGCAGACGGCACAGGGCATTCCTTTGATTTCCTGACAGTCGGTTCCATGGGACATTGTTCATCCATTGCCCTGGGTGTCGCGCTTAATAAACCCGGAACAAAGGTATGGTGCCTGGATGGGGACGGGGCAGCGTTAATGCATATGGGTGCGATGGCAGTCATTGCGTCCATGAATCCCGATAACCTGGTGCATATCGTCATCAACAACGGATCGCACGAGAGTGTCGGCGGGCTGCCGACTGCAGTCAAAGACGTTGACCTTGCGAAGATCGCTTCCGACTGCGGCTATTCCAAGGCAGTTACCGTATCCGGTCCTGCCGAACTGGATGAAGCGCTCCGGGAAGCGAAAGCAGGAAATGAACTGACATTCATTGAAGTGAAATCCGCCATCGGCGCAAGAGATGATCTCGGACGCCCGACGACAACAGCGCTGGAAAACAAACAGCATTTTATGGAGTATCTGAAAACATTGAAATAACGGAGGTACCTATGTCTGGAAAGATAAATGTAACCAGATCCTCAATGCCTGCATTTGAGGAATATACAGAAGAGATCAAAGATATGTGGGATTCCCACTGGCTGACGAACATGGGCGTAAAGCATGTCCAGCTGCAGCGGGAACTGGAACGGTATCTGGATGTTGAGCATATCGACCTTCTGACAAACGGACATATGGCACTGGAACTTTCTCTGCAGGCATATCACCTGAAGGGTGAAGTGATCACAACACCGTTCACATTTGTCTCCACAACACATGCGATCGTCAGAAGCGGACTGAAGCCCGTGTTCTGTGACATCAACACAGTTGATTTCACGATGGATACGGATCTTCTGGAATCGCTGATCACGGAAGATACATGCGCGATCATGCCGGTGCATGTGTACGGAAATGTATGCAATATCGATGAGATCGAACGGATCGCCAAAAAACATAACCTGGTCGTGATCTATGACGCGGCTCATACATTCGGCGTGAAGTACAAGGGCAGGGGAGTCGGCTCCTACGGTGATATTTCCTGCTTCAGCTTCCATGCCACAAAGGTATTCAATACCATCGAAGGCGGTGCAGTCTGCTTCAATGACGCGCATCAGGAGATCGGCGACAGGATCGCAAGGCTCAAGGACTTCGGCATCGTTGATGCGGAAGAAGTCGATGAGATCGGTCCCAACGCGAAGATGAATGAATACTGCGCTGCAATGGGTCTGTGCAACCTGAGACATGTGGATGAAGAGATCGCAAAGCGCAAGGCTGTTAATGACAGATACCGCATGCATCTGGAAGGCGTGGAAGGACTGACGCTGAACCCTGTTCAGAAAGATGTCGTTCCCAACTACGCATATTTCCCGGTATTCTTCGATCAGGAGAAATTCGGTGCTTCCAGGGATGAAGTATTCGCAGCTCTTGCCCGGCAGGGCATCGGTGCCAGAAAGTATTTCTATCCGATCACCACGGCATTCAAGTGCTATAAAGATATTTTTGACCCCAATGACACTCCGATCGCATATAAGATGAGCTATCAGGTACTGACGCTCCCGATGTATGCGGATCTGAGCATGGAAGATGTTGACCGCATCTGTGAGGCAGTACTTTCCTGCAGGAAATAAACTATGCTGAAAAACGAGATCAAAAGCGAATTATTCAGGATCAGGTACAGGGACAGGCATGTCCGGATCGCTTCCGGCTGCAACATCTTTTCGACTGCTGTTCTGGAAGGGTACAACTCATTCGGAAAGAATACGCTGGTCGGAGGAAATGTCGGCAGGGGAACATACTGCGCAGACAACTGTGAACTGTATTGTGATATCGGAAGATTCTGCTCGATCGGCAATGATGTCAAAGTTCTGCTGGGGGATCATCCCTCACATACCTGGGTATCAACGCATCCTGCCTTCTTTTCCCATCGGAAACAGGCCGGATTTACCTTCACGGATCAGGAAAAGTACAATGAACTGAAGAAAGCCCAAGACAGTGACAACTATGCCGTGATCGGCAATGATGTCTGGATCGGATCGAACGTTTCGATCCTGCAGGGCGTAACGATCGGAGACGGAGCGATCATCGCTGCCGGTGCCGTCGTCACGCAGGACGTGGAGCCCTACAGCATCGTCGGCGGTGTTCCGGCAAAAAAGATCCGTATGCGTTTTACGGAAGAAGAGATAGAATTCCTGACAGCGTTCCGCTGGTGGGATAAAGATATGGAATGGCTGAAAGCACATGCACAGGATTTTGAAGACATCAGTACAGCCATGAAGAAATGGAGCAGCCAATGAAAGGTGTTATTGTCATCATCGGTTATAACAGACCGGATTCCATCCGCAGATGCTATGTGTCTGTTGTTCAGGCAATGTATCCGGAAGGAGAAGAGATCGACCTGATCTTCAGCCTGGATCACAGCGGCATGGAAGCAGAGATCACAAAGATGATATCCGGCTTTGCCTGGGAACATGGTGAAAAGAAAGCCATCACGCATGAAGAACGCATGGGACTCAGAAAGCATGTGATCTCCTGCGGATGCCTTGTGGAAGATTATGATTATCTGGTCATGCTGGAGGACGACATCATCGTTTCCGACAGCTATTTCCTGTATACAAAACAGGCGATCGAAACATATGAGCAGTATCCCGAGATCGTCGGCATCTCCCTGTACAGATTCCATGTATACCCGCAGAACGGCAGATTCTTTGAACCGGAATACAACGGGAGCGATACATATCTGATGCAGGTCGCCCAGTCCTGGGGACAGGTCTGGACAAAACGGATGTGGAATGAATTCCATGAATGGTACCTTTCCCACCAGGAGTTTGAGAAGCCTTTCAGGATGGCGGACTATTCCTACTCCTGGGACCAGCGGTCCTGGCTCAGGTATTTTACGGGTTTCGTGACCAGTGAGAACAAATATCTGGTTCACCCGTATCATGCGTACAGCACCAATACCCAGGAGATCGGTGAGAACTACAAAGCTGCCGGAACGGATTTTCAGGTCTGCCTTGCAAAGGGACAGAAGGAATTCAGGATGTACGCGCCGGAGCACTGTGTGCATTATGACGCGTTCTTCGAACGTGAACCGGATGAACAGTTCTGCTTTGAATATCAGGGTGAACGTGTATTGATGGATCTGAATGCGGCAAGATCCAATTATGGATATTACCGCTACCTGGCTTCCACAAATAAACTGAACTTTCATGTGATCAGGACCTACGGTCTCAGACTGAGGCCGCAGGAGATCAACCTGACAAACGATATCCCGGGCAAAGAGATCTATCTTTATGATCTGACAGCTGTTGAAAAGAACAGCCTGCCTTCCAACAAGGAACAGGTCACCCGCTACAATGTCAGGGCAACCTCATGGGCAAGGCTGTCATATCTTGGCATGAAGGAACTGACAGAGAAAGTCGGAACGGATATCAGAAAAAAACTGAAAAAGAAAAAGTGAACCTGTTTCCAGATTCACTTACCGCGGTAAATGGTTTTCCGGAATGTTTTATACAGTCCGGAAAATTTATTTTTTGCCGTACTCAGCGCGGCATAGGTACGATAGATCTTCTTTGCGCTGCCGGACAGGGCACTGTCGCGGAAGATCTTTGAGTATGTATTGAACGGAACAGCTCTCTGTATGACGGCATTGGCATGATCGGTGGTGATATTGTCACGGATCATCCTGATCTTTTCATCCTTGCTGTAAGGGCAGCTGTCCGCAAAGAGGTTGATGACAAACACCTCATATTCCCTGAGCAGATAGTCATCGATCAGCTGGTCAGAAGGAGAACCGAGCGCTTCCATCATGTAACGGACGCCTTCTTCCTTGTCCTTCAGGATCTTTTCACTGTCGGGCAGGAAACGGTTGACCATGGTCTCCTTGGAACGTTTCTGATAGTGGTAGATGATATCGGAACATGTGACGACTTTCTTTGCGTGCGCGAATACAGCACAGTTGAAGATGAGGTCACCAGACTGGTCCTTGCCGATAGGGAAGAACTCATCATGTCCTCTCAGCATGTCCGCCTTGTACAGCTTGTTCCAGTACATGTTGAAGCTGTCTGTCTTGAAGAAGTCATGCACAGCAACGATGGAACGCTCATATGTCCAGTCAGGCAGGGAACAGACAAAGCTGTAGTTCTCCTCCATGAAGTCCACGGAATAACCGAACCAGAGTACATCCGGTTCTTTTTCATTGAGGACGGAAACAAGCTTTGCGATAGATCCCGGTACGATGATGTCGTCATCATCGATGAACCAGATGTAGTCGCCTGTGGTCATGTTGACGGCAGTTCTTCTGGTCGCGGTAATGCCCTGGTTTTCCTGATGGTATATTCTGATACGTGAATCCTTCTCAGCGTATTCCTGTACGACCTGCCAGCTGTTGTCTTTGGAACCATCATCGATCAGCAGCAGTTCAAAGTCTGCTTCTTTCTGGGAGATAATGGCATCCAGGCATTCCGGAAGTTCTTTTTCCGCATTGTATACAGGTACGATAATTGACAGTCTGCTCATAATATTACCCTTCTATGATCCCTTTGATCATTCTGATAAAGTCACTTCTGCTGTATTTCAGCGCACGCTTCCATCCGAAGTTATATGATTCATATTCACCGCGCGCGTCAGATACATTCTGCTTCACATCCAGCTGTACGTTCTTCATGTCCGAAGGGATCTGGTACAGATACAGGCTGTTTCCCGGGATGTCCTTCAGGATATTCTGTTCGATCGGTCTCAGCTGCATGCCGAAGGAACGGATCAGGCGGAATCTGTCATCTTTGACGGATGTCAGCAGATACGGTCTGTTCATCGTATCACGGTGGCTGCCGTTCAGGTTCACGCAGATATCATCCGAACTGATGGAGAACAGCGTCACAGCCGGATCGAAGACACGTTCGAAGAAGATATCGTATTTGACAGCTTCCTGATACATCGGGAACCGGTAGTCTTTATGATCGCATTCCATCAGCATTACCTGGTATGTCGCATTGACGTGCCCGTTGTGCTCACCGATCTCGGAACAGTTGGTAGAGAGTGCTGTATAAGGCATAACATAGTATCTGCCTGTTTCCACCAGGTAGTACACAAAATACTTGCCCCATGAACGGTCTCCCCATTGTTCAATGTCTGCGGGAATGGCAGGATTGACGGTCAGTTTGTCTTCGTGTTCCAGGTACCAGTTTTTGAAAGAAGTCCACTGAGCAGCGCTCCAGCACTGTCCCCATGTACAGGAGAACTGGCCGAAATAGGTGTCATAGCCGTTTTGCTGCGGCATGAAATGGAAGTCCATGTGTTCATTCCAGGCATGGCTGTACAGAGAAATACCTGCTGTTTTCGGATCACTCTCATAGAAGGAGAGCGCCTGCTGGACATAGGTGTAGAAATTCCTGGCAACGATCAGGTCATCTTCCAGGATGATCGCAGCACCGTATTCCTGACTCAAATCACCGCATTTGAGAATATGCTTTCTTAAACCAAGGCGTTCCGGGGCAACACGGATATCCAGTGTCCCGTGCTTCCAGCCTGTGCTTTCAGCTGCTTTCTGTACTTCTTCCCAGATATCCGAGCGGTCGATACTGACGATCAGCGTGATATCTTCGGACGGATAAACAGCCTGGTTCAGACTGATCATCAATCTTTTTAAACTGTCCGGCCTGTTATAACCGACAGCCACGATTACCGGTTTTATTTCTGTCATAATTGAATTCCTTTATCCCGGTCATTATACCATTACAGGCAGGCAGTTGCGAATGCGTATCCGCCGGGTAAAAAGTGTTGACTATATGAAATGAGAAATATTTCACTTAACTGTACTGGACAAATTAAGGCACAGATTTTATCATCAAATTAATTGAGCAGCGCTGTACTTTCCTCTGTCTGATAATAGGTGAAATGCCGTCTTTTTCAAGGGGAATGGAAGCGCTTTGCGGACATCAAGTAGGAGGCTATTATGTTGAAACGGAGCAGCAGGTTAAACAGTACGATGCGCCTGTTCCTGGCTTTGATGATGGCTGTGCCTCAGGGTCTGAATGTTTACGCAGAAGAAACTGCAGAGCCTGAAGTGACTGTCACAGAGCAGGAAACGGAGATCGAAGAGATTCCGGAAGCGGAAGAACAGCCGGAAGAAGTCCTTGTACAGGAAGAGGAAGAAACAGCTGTTGAAGAAGTGACGGAGGAAGCTGAAGAAGTTCCCGAAGAAACAGAGATCACAGAAGAACCTGTTTCGGAAGAACCGTCCGAAGAAGTGAATGAAGAAGAACCCGCAGAACCGGAAATACCGGCAGAAACGGAAGAACCTGCAGAGGAAACTGAACCGGAACAGGAACCGGCAGAAGTTTTCATATCTTTGTCTGCCGCAGAAGTTGAACTGAACGTCGGCGGGACATTTGCGTTTGAAGCAGTCGTCACTGGCACAGAAGAAGAAACACCTGTTGTCTGGAGCACTGATGATGAAACCGTGATCGCAGTGGATGAAAACGGCACTGTGACAGCACTGAAAGAAGGCATCGCCAACCTCAGGGCATCCGTCCTTGACGGTACGGTATACGCGGATGCGGTCGTCAGGGTCGCCGGTGCAGATGACGCGCAGATCGTATTTGAAGAGAGAAGCTATGAAATGGAGATCGGTGACACGGTCATCGTTTCCTATGAACTGGCTGATGGATCATACGAAGATATCGAATGGACAGTTGACGGGGAAGGCATTATCTCGATCGACACAGCGACGGAAGGTGAAGTTGCTGTAACGGCGCTCGAAAGCGGCGTTGTCCAGGTTACAGCAGAGATTGAAGGCAATTCCAGCACATTCGCTGTCGTTGTCCTGGCGGAAACAGAAGCCGAATATGAAGCACTGATGGCAATGGATGCCGAGGCAAATACAGCCGCAGTCGGCAGATATCAGGTCGTATATAATCAGGGCGGCGCAAGAGAACTGGCCCAGCTGCTGAACAATTACCGTTGGAGTACCGCAAAGATCGGAACGCTGACATATGACTATACGATCGAACAGTACGCAATGAAGAGAGCTGCCGAGATCGTCATGAGCTACTCTCATACAAGACCCAACGGCAGTGACTGGTATTCGATCTTCAGTTCTGCTTACGGCGGACGTACAACGACAAACCTGAATGAAAACCTGCTGTATTCCAGCGGCGGAGCGATGAGCAGTGCTTCACAGGTACTGAATCTTGTACTGGCAAACAACAAGCAGCGTACATGTTCACTCTACTCCTCCAACAAGTCTATCGGTATCGGCCACGTGATCTATAACGGAGTCGATTACTGGGTCATGATGTTCAGTGATTCTCCTTCACTCAATACATCAGCGACTGCTGCAGTCAACGGCGCGAAGGATGTCGATATCTTCATGAGAAGAGGTTTATTCCAGTCGCCGAGTTTCTCTGCAAGCAAGTCCACGCTGAAAGTAAAGGTCAAACAGTCAGCTGATCTTCCGTCCATCAGCGGTACGGTCAGTGTTTCCCTTGGCGGACAGACGAAAACGATCAGCCTGGTAGAGCATAAATCAAGTTATTCCACATCCTGGGCACTGGATGCGGCCGGAAAGAAATACGCAACGATCTCCGGCTCGACCGTGAAGGCAGGAAGTGAACCGAACAACGATGAAACTGCCTATTTGATCGCAACAAATAAACTGGATGGGACCAACTATAAAGTGAAAGTCGAACTGAGGGTCATCCAGCCGGTAACGGGCGTATCCGTATCGCCGACAGAGGCATCTGTCGATCTTGGCAAGACTGTGAAGCTGACAGCTACGGTCAAGCCGGACAACGCAACGGACAAGAGCGTTACATGGAAGAGCTCCAATACCAAGATCGCTACCGTCAGTAATAAGGGTGTCGTGACCGCGAAGAAGGGCGGAACATGCACGATCTCCGTTATTACAAATGACGGCGGATTCAAAGCTTCCAGCAAGATCACGGTCATCGTTCACGCAAAGGGCGTTACGTTTGACATCAGTGAACTGACAATGACTGTCGGCATGGCGGAGAAGCTGGTTCCGGTATTTATCCCTGCTGATACAACGAATAAAAAAGTTTCCTTCAAATCATCTGATCCGTCAAAAGTCAAAATCACGACAGACAGTACGCGCTTGTTTGGCACGGTAGAGGCGCTTGCAGTAACCGGAAATACTCCTGTCACCATTACAGTTGAGACAGAGGACGGTAAAAAGACAGCTGAACTTCCTGTATATGTCAAAGATAAAGACCAGGTCAGGAAGCCGGTAGCTTCCTACCTGTATGAGTCCTATTATGAATTCCCTGCTTATGAATTTGAGGAGGATGAATACGTCAATACATTGGTCAAGGGTGACGGTGTGATCCTGCATTCCGACACGAAGGATGCTGTGATCTATTACACGCTTGACGGAAGCACTCCGACAACAAGCAGTACAAAGTATACAGGCATGTTCCCGTATCCCGGCGGAACGAAGACGCTGAAGGTGCTCGCTGTCAAACCGACACAGATGAAAAACAGTGAGATCGCTGTATTCAAATTTGAAGAGACAGAAGAACATACCTGGGAGATCCTGCCCGAAGACCTCGAAAAGTGGAAGGGTGATGACGGCAAGTATCATCTTCCTGCCGGACTGTGGGCTGCCGGAATCGATGAAAAGGTCCAGTTTACAGGCGGAAAGATCACATTCCCCGATATCAGAGTCTATTACCGGAACAAAGAACTGGCGATCGGTACGGATTATAAGGTCAGCTACAAGAACAACGTCAATGTATGTCCGGAAGATTCTGCTGCCTGCACGGTAACGCTCCAGGATGACGGTTCCTATAAGCCGGGAAAGAAAACAAAGGTATCCTATGTAACGATCACCGGCAAAGGCAACTACCAGGGAAGCACATACGCACCGTTCCAGATCGAACCGATCGCGATCAGTGCGGAAAACAACTTCAAGTATCAGAGCGAACTGTATCTGTCGATCGGTTCAAAGCCGCTCCATCCTGTTCCCGTGATTATGTGGGACGGCCGCAAGCTGAAGAACAAGACAGACTTTGTCGCAGCCTACAGTAAGGATGCGGCAGGCACACAGGTCCTGGAAGGCGGCATTGAGGAACCCGGTGACTATTACGCGATCATCACAGGTGTCGGCAACTATACATCCGACCCTGCGACAAGACTCGCGGTACCGGTCCATGTCAGGTCCGAAGCGCAGCTTCTCAGCAAAGCATCTGTCAAGATCGCCGATGTTGAATATACAGGTGAAGCGATCGACCTCGATACACTGAATATCACTGTCAAGATCGGCAAGACTGTTCTGGAAAAAGGAACAGACTATGTCATCGAAAGCACAGAACCGGAAAGCCCGAAAGAGATCGGAACTGTCAGCCTGACGGTCAAAGCGGCAGAAGGCAGCCAGTACCTCGGTGAGAAGACAGGCAAGTTCAAGATCACAGGCAAGTCCATTGCGAAAGCAAATGTCTATTGCCTGGGTACTTCCGTAACATACAAAGGCACGACATTCGAACTGAAGGATCTGTATAAGACCAATCCGTCCAGACCTGACCTGTCAGAAGTTACACTTTATAACGGCGGTGAAAAACTGACAGAAGGTGTTGACTATGTCGTTGATGTCAACGGAGAAAAGAAGGGCAGCGGTTCCGTCAAATTCAGAGGTATCGGCAAGTACACCGGAACGCTCACGAAGAAGTTCACGATCAGCCCGAAGCAGGTCACAAAGAATGATCTTGAGATCTATGTAGGTTACATCACATTCACAAAGACCGGCGCAAAACCGTATGTTGAAGTATATCTGAAGACAGAAGCTGACGATCCGACAGCCTTTGAAATGAGTGACGGCACATACGGAAGATGGCTGGACGAAGGTAGGGATTATACCCTGAAATTCTTCAACAACAAGAAGATCTACACGGATGATACATACAAGACAAAGAATCCTCCGTCTGTTTCGGTCATTCTGAAGGGCAATTATAAAGGAACGGTCGCAAACAACAACTTCCTGATCATGGAAGAAGACATCTCCTATATGCGCATTACCGCTGCGGATACTGTATACTCTGCTTCCAAGAAAGGAACTAAGAACTACGTTAAACCTGTGATCTATGACTATGAGGGCAAGAAACTGACGCTCAACAAGGATTACACGCTGACTTACTACTATGCGCAGGATGCCAAGGTCAACGGATCCTCCACATACAACAGGTCCTACGGAACACCGATCCGCTCGACCGATGTTCCGAATGCCGGAACAGTCATCGCAGTCGAAGCGACAGGTATCGGTTCCTATTACGGAACACTGAAGGCTGAATACAAAGTCATTCAGAAATCAACGAACCTCTCCTCCGCAAAGGTGACGGTCAACTACCAGAACGGCAAGAAGAAGTACTTTGAATACTCCGGAGCGCAGATCGTACCGGGCAAGGACAACCTGACAGTCAAGGTCGGCAGCAGGATCCTGACGTACGGCGTCGACTTTGAGATCCAGTCGGTCACAAACAATATCAGGGCAGGCAAGGCAACAATGATCCTGCACGGTATCGGTGAATTCGGCGGAACGAAGAAGGTGACCTTCAGCATCGGCAAGCAGTCACTGCTGCTCGATATCAGCAACCTCCTGAGAGGCGTACTTGGTCTGGAACCCTGATCATAAAACGCACAGATAACCAACAGGACTGCCTGCACAGGCAGTCCTGATCTTTTTCCTGCTGTAAAACAGCGTTAAGATTTCATG
This sequence comes from Solobacterium sp., assembly GCA_017421125.1. Lineage (GTDB taxonomy): Bacteria > Bacillota_I > Bacilli_A > Erysipelotrichales > Erysipelotrichaceae > Bulleidia. Next base: position 4,390 of record JAFOMZ010000048.1, on the reverse strand, counting down.
AATATGACACACAGCATCCGTTTTAAAATGCGCGGAAAATGTTATCATAAAGACGGTGATGAATATGGAACAGAAATACAGTGTTTTAATGTCAGTTTATATCAATGAAAAACCCGACCGCTTTGTCCAGGCGCTCAACAGTATGCTTGAGCAGACAGTTTCGCCGGACCAGGTCGTGATCGTACAGGACGGCCCGGTGAGCGATGTGCTGAAGGTCGTGCTGGAACAGTATCAGAACGAATATCCCGATCTGATCACGGTCCTTGTCAACGAGCAGAACCTCGGACTGGGTCCTTCCCTGAACAGGGGACTTCTGGAATGCCGGAACGAGCTGATCGCGAGAATGGATTCGGATGATGTCTCACGGAAAGACAGGATCGAAAAGCAGCTGAAGATGTTTGAAGAGAATGAAGCGCTTTCCATCTGCGGCGGCGTGATCCGTGAGTTCCTGGAAGACGATATGTCCGATACCCAGGGATACCGCGTCTGCCCGGAAACAGATGAAGAACTGAAGGAATATATGAAAGAGCGCTGCCCGTTCAATCATATGACGGTCATGTATAAAAAGAGCGAAGTCGTGAAGGCAGGAAATTACCAGGATCTTCATTTCAATGAAGACTATCTCCTGTGGATCCGCATGGCTCAGGCCGGCTGCACATTTGCCAACATCAATGAAGTGCTGGTGGATGTACGTGTCGGAAAAGATATGTATAAACGCAGAGGCGGAGAAGAATACTTCCAGAGCGAAAAGAAGATCCAGGACATCATGCTGGAAAGCGGGATGATCACGGAACAGCTCTACAACAGGAATATGCTGAAGCGGAAGATCGTAGAGAAATGGATGACTCCGACGATCCGCGGCTGGGTATTCAAAAGAGCCGCCAGAAGAAAGGACTTCGATGAAGAAGAAGCTGAGTGAACTGACTTCTCAATTTGTTTTCAATGCCTATCATCTTTCGGATGATATGGCTTTTCATGTTGAGGAGATGGACGCAGGCCGGCTCATCAACCGGAACCGTCTGGACATCATGGCAAAGGTCCTGTACCTGAAGCTGAAGGATACAGCCCCTGCATACGCGCGGAAGATGTACCTTGAACATATCCGCGTCATGACAAGGAATTCCTTTGTGGAAGCAGGAAGCCATAAATCAGGTGCCCAGGCTTTTATTGATGCGTTTGAACAGCTGTACGAACAGATGAAAGAAAACGGATACTCGGATGAGGCGCTTCCCATCCCGGTGGATCCCGATATGCAGCCGATGGATGGGGCACACAGGATCGCCTGTGCGTATGTGCTCAACATCCCGGTCAAGGTGATCTGTCTGCCTGTCAGAGCCGAATTTGACAGATATCCCTATCAGTGGTTCGTTGAACGCGGCACGGACCCGGATGTTCTGGACCAGATGGTGCTGGAATACATCAGGGAGAAGGACCATTGTGCCTGTGTCAATATCTGGCCGTCCGCGAAAGGACATGATGAAGAAGTCGAACAGATCCTGCAGGAACATTTCGGAATCATTTATAAGAAGGAAGTTTCACTGAATGAGAACGGCGCGTTCCATTATCTTGCCCAGATCTACCAGGAATATTCATGGGCACAGGATCATGACGGGGACGGATTCTCGGGTGTTTACCGGAAGCTTGTTCCATGCTTCCCGACATTTGATCCCGTGAAGGTATATTTCATCGAGGTCAGGGATTATGAAGAGGTCACAGCTGTCAAGGAACAGCTGAGAGACCTGTTCGGACTGGAAAAGCATTCCATGCATGCGACCGACAACCAGCAGGAAACGATCCTGATGGCAGAACTGCTGTTAAGCAGGGAGACGGTCGCGTTCATGAACCGGTGCCAGTCGACAAAATTCCCCAATACATTCAAGCTGCTGAAAGAGTCAGACAGCTTTGATTTCAGCAGGACCGTACTGACCGGTTCCATCGTGCTTGCGCTCTACGGAATGCGCCAGGCAGAGGACCTTGATTTCATTTCCATGGATGAGATGCCCGGTTCCCACAACGATCTGCTGAAATACTACGGGATGACTGCTTCCGAAGCGGTCAATGACCCGGAAAAGTACGTTGTATACTTCGGCAAAAAGTTCCTGACGCTGGAACAGGTCAGGAAATTCAAGAAGAACAGAAATGAAGGCAAGGACAGGGATGACCTGCAACTGATCGATGCGATGATCAGAAATGCCGGGAAGCCCGATATCAAGGTCAGGCTGCTGCAGACAAAGCGCAGGGTCGTTGCGAAGACCCAGGGCGTGATCCTGAAAGCAGCGCATGCGACCGGAACCTATGATCTGCTCAGGGCAGTCTACCGGAAGCTGAAGGGGCAGAAGTCATGAAACGGATCCTCTATGTACTTGCGAATGAACCGACTGGTGGGGTAGGCATCTTTGTCCGTGATTTTACGACGCACTTTGATGACCGCGTGCATGTTGATTTCCTCATCTATACGGAACAGCGTGATACCGTATTCCAGAAGGCGATACGGAAACAGGATACGAAGATCTATTACCTGCCCGAACTGACCGTGAAGGCATATCTGAAGCTGATGCGGCTGACAGACGAGTTTTTTCGTGTGCATGCGCGGGAGTACGATATCGTCCATCTCACATACCCCGGTCAGGTCGGCATGGTGCTGAAACCGGCCAAAAAATACGGAGTGCCGTACCGCATCATTCACAGCTTCAATACCAGGCTGAGCGACAATCCGCTCAAAAGCATCCGCAACAAGCTTTTCATCATGAATTACAAAAAGTACGCCAATGTGTATCTGGCGTGCTCGAAGAATGCCGGTGAATACCTGTACGGAAAGAAGATGGCTGAGTCCGGTGAAGTTACATACATCATGAATGCCATCAACTGTGAAGAATACCGGTTTGATGTACAGAGACGGGCAGAGATGCGCAATGAACTTGGTATATGGGATGATACCAAACTGTTCCTGGCAGTCGGCAGGCTGGAAGAACAGAAAAATATCGGTTTTGCGGTCGATGTGTTCAGCGAAGTTCTGAAGAAGGACAGCGCTTCCCGCCTGATCATCATCGGAGACGGACCGCTGAAGCCGTCCATCCTGAAGAAGGTTTCCGACTATGGGATCAATGATTCCGTTGTGTTTGCCGGATTCACGAACCGTCTGAATGACTATTTCAACGCGGCAGATGTACTGCTGTTTCCCTCACTGTATGAGGGACTGCCGATCACGGTCATCGATGCCCAGTGCAGCGGTCTTCCGTGCGTATTGTCCGACACGATCTCCGATGAGGTGGTGCTGACAGACCTGGTGCATATGCGGTCATTGGATGATACACCCGCAGAATGGGCGGATACATGCCTTTCCGCCTGCAGTACGCAGAGACGTGATTATACAGATGAAATCACGAAAAAAGGCTATAATATTGCAAAGGAAGCGCTGCGTCTGGAACAGCTCTGCCTTGACTTGGGAGAATAAAATGAGGCTGAATCAGGATTTTCTGACAAACTGCAAGATCATACAGCTGTTTACAGCAGCTGCATCGATACTGATCGGATTCTTCGTGAATCTGTTTGATTTTGATTCCAGCCTGTTTTTTTATGTTTGTACGCTGATCAGCGGACTGTATACCCTGATCGTCCTGATCCACGGCAGGCTGAAATTCTTCACGAAGAACAGAGCCCTGATCTTCCTGATGGTGATCATGCTGGTAAGCATCCTGGTCAATCTGCAGTACTCGGATGTCTACAGCCTGATCCGCTGGCTGGAAATGTTCAACCTGCTGTTTGCGACGATGCTGTATACGGGTGAAGAGGACCTGACAAAACTCAGGAAATATATCCGGATCATCTTCCGCATCATCACGGTCATGACATTCCTGATGAGCGCAGGCTCACTGATCTGTGCGTTGGCAGGACCGGCACTGGCCGCCCATGGCGTGACGCATGTATTTGCCAATGACATCGAGTCGGTCGTGAAATGGAACTCGGATCTCAGAAGACTGCTCCTGGGCGGTCTTTACCAGAACGGAAACCAGCTTGGCATCAATGCATTCTGTTCTGGTCTCCTGTCGATGTATTTCCTGAATGAAAAAGAAAAAGGCGTGTTCAAAGGCTTTGACATGGCCAATATCGCAGTGCAGGCTGTTGGGCTTGCCGCGGCAGGCTGCCGGTCTGTTTATGTCGGTACAGCTGCGGTATTCGCGATGCTGGTGCTGCCCAAAGGCGGAAAAAAGACAAAGTGGTTCGTTCTTGCGGTACTGGTCCTGATGGCCCTCGGGCTGGTGGCAGTGACACTGACAAAGATGGAATATATCCGTTCCGGCAGCGGTGTCGTCCTGCTGCTCGATAAGCTGACCGGCAACCGGTACAGGATCTGGCGTGACGCCGTACAGCTGTTCCTGAAGAGACCTGT
>JAFOMZ010000047.1 GCA_017421125.1 Solobacterium sp. | reverse complement strand
GGGTCGTCGACTTTCCGCATCCTGAAGGTCCGACAAAGATGATAAATTCTTTGTCTTCCACTTCCAGATTGAAATCCGTTACAGCATGGTAGCCATTCGGATAGATCTTCTGGATTCCTTTTAATGATAAGCTTGCCATTATTTGTTCTCCTTTATCCGGTACTTCGCGATATTCATGACCGCGGTACCTTTCACATAGAAGGTTATATCTTCTGCATGTCTGTCAGTGTAAATCACAACTGACATGACCTGCTCTCCATCATTGATGAATAGTTCAGCACTGAGTCTGTCCAACAGGATTCTTACATCCAGCCTGCCGCGACGGTCTCTCACCGCAGTCTGCACTTTCGTAAGCTTTGTCTTTCCCGGACCTGCATGACTTCTGTCCAGTGTGGCTACGGAAGTATCCGGTTCATAAGTGAACTCTGTATAGTGTTCCGCATCTGCCGCAAACCGCATCCGGAAGAGTTCGTATTGGCCTTCTGGTTCAATCGAAATCTCCATGTCAACCGTTCTTCCTGAGATGCCGTCCAATCTGGTTTCTTCTTCTGCGTGTTCTCCGAGTTTCACATCCCGGTAAACAATCTCGTCTGTCCGGTAGTCGTTCAACTCTCTGACAGGCCTTTGCAAAAGCATTCCATCCCGGAGCTGAAGCTCTCTTGGAATACTCATCTGCCCGTTGATCGGCAGATCGACCTCTCGGTTCTCTGCTGTCTGGGGATTCTGCATCCATCCGATCAGGATGCGTCTTCCGTCAGCTGCGGAGACGGTCTGTCCCGCGTAGAAGTCAAATCCTTGTTCAGTGGTCTGCCACGCTGTTTCGTGAAAGAGCCCCTGTTCGCTGTCGAACTCTCCGATCCTGCAGACGCTTTCCACTTCTCCCATCGTCCCAGCCAGCAGTATTTGTTTGCCGTCCAGAGGGAAGAAGTCCGGGCATTCCCACATCCATCCGGGTTTGCCTTCACCATCTGCCAACACGCTTTCGAATTCCCATTTCAGTCCGTCGTTACTTCTGAAAAGCAGGATCTGGGCACCGTACGTCTTGTTATGATTGGCGATGACTGCCCTGAATGTTCCATCTGCTTCTCGCCATAATTTCGGATCACGGAACTCGTATGGGTCGCCGCCCTCCGGCAGCATGTCCCCGGTGATGACTGGATTGCCATCATACTTTTCGTAGGTTGTTCCATCCCCGAAGGCGATGCACTGGATCTGCCGTCCGTAGCCCTGCTGATTCTCCTGTTCCGGCCAGCAGCCCGTATACATGAGCATATGTCTGCCGTCTTCATCAGTCAAAGCTGTTCCTGAGAAGCATCCGCCGATGTCATACTCCTGATCCGGCACAAGTGCGTCCGGGAGAAGTTCCCATCGGATGAAGTCTTCACTGACTGCGTGTCCCCAGTGGGTCGGTCCCCAGTTGGTTCCATCAGGGTAAGCCTGGTAAAACAGATGATATTTTCCGTCGTACCAGCTAAAGCCGTTCGGATCGTTCATCCAACCCTTCTCAGGTGTCAGATGAAACACAGGTCGTTCTGTTTTATTAAATTCACTCAGCTGCTGTTTCTTCATTCGATTCCATTGTTTCGAAAATCGGATTGTATATCATGACACATAGATAACCCGGTATGGTCAGGCCATACAGCAGTACCAATAGCGTGATTCCATGTGCGAACCACAGGAATGCTGCCCAGGCGGCACAGATTGCCAGCATGCCCAATGTCCTGAGAATGTGCCCCAGTGCCAGGGTCGCCGCATTGACCAGAGTGCCGCGCACGGTATTTTCAAACCGTGAGAGCAGGGCGAAGGTGTAAATTCCAACGCCGAACACGCATATGCCGATCACTGTGATGATGATCATGAACATGGTGGATGATTTTGCATCTATGGAGTGCAGCATCATCAGCTCCAGTCCTGCCACAGCGAAGATCGCTGTATACAGCAGTCCCAGTCCGATTCCCTGTTTCAGGTTCTGCCGGAAGGATTTGATGAACATCTTCCAGACATAGGTTTCATCCTTTCTCACAAGGTGAATCAGCACATTGTTCATGGCCGTGATCGCGGGGCCTGCTGTCACGATAGGGATCATGCAGGCAAGTGTCATCAGATTGAGCACTGCCAGATCCACGATGCGCGCGAGGAACCGCATAACCGGATTGTTTGCGTCAAAAAACCGATCCATTTTCCTATTCTATCCTTTGACTGCACCTGC
>JAFOMZ010000046.1 GCA_017421125.1 Solobacterium sp. | reverse complement strand
ATATGATGACAATGAAGGAATTGATACCTTTCAGGTGCTGTGATATTCCCAGGCAGCCGATGCCAATCAATTTATACTCTGCTTACAGTGAATATCACTACGGCGTTTTCAAACTTATCAACTAAATCTTTGAAAAGAACCGTACGTAAAAAAAGAATTCCCCGGGAAATAGGAATTCTTATGTTGATCAGAGGCCGAACAGCATATCCTCATAAGAAGGGATATGGTAGAAGCGGTCGGAAGCGATGTTTTCATACTCATTGATAGATACTCTGATCTCATCCATCAGCGGGCATACCTCATTGTAGAGTTCAATACCTGTATCCGTGCTCATCGGTTTCCGTGTTTTTGAAGCATAGACCTGGTTCAGATGATCCAGACCTGTGTAGACCTTATCGATCAGTCCGGAGATGCCGGTGATCCTGTCCTTGATATACGCAGGAGCTGCTTCGCCTGCCGCGTTGAATGCGTTGTTGTAGAATGTCAGCTCTTCAGTCATTGCAGGCAGTACTTCTTCGTTGATCATTTTGGTCAGAGTACGGACTTCAATGCCGATCTTGTGGATATACTCTTCTGTATAGATCGCTTTTCTGGCAGCCAGTTCTGTTTTTGTATAGACACCAAGTCCTGTCAGCAGTGCTACGGTATCCGCACGGTCCAGGATCTTATAAGACTCTACGGAAGAACGGATATTCGGAAGACCGCGCCGTTCTGCTTCCCTGACCCAGCTTTCGGAATAACCGTCACCTGAGAACAGGATCTTATTGTTTTCCTGCAGGATCGTACGGCAGATGTCGAGTGCCTTGGCTCTGACATCCTGCAGATATTTGATGCCTTCCAGTTCCGCTGCGATATCGTTCAGTGTTTTTGCCATGATGGAATTCAGAACCGTATTGGTCATGGAAGCCGACATGGAAGAACCGAGCATGCGGAATTCGAATTTATTTCCTGTGAAGGCGACCGGTGACGTACGGTTGCGGTCGTTGTTGTCACGCGGAATATAGGAGAGACCGGAGATCGGGCTGAATTCCTTTGCGTCCTTTGTGACATCCGTTTTCTTTCCTTTGACAAGATCTGTCAGGATGCGCTCAATATATTCGCCGAGATAGATCGATACGATCGCCGGAGGAGCTTCATTGGCACCGAGACGATGATCGTTGCCTGCACAGGCAGCTGACATCCTCAGAAGTTCCGGATATGTATTGACTGCTTTGATGAACGCGCAGACGAATACCAGGAAGCGGACGTTTTCAGAAGGCTTTTCACCCGGTGAGAAAAGATTCTGTCCGTTGTCCGTTACGATCGAATAGTTGTTATGCTTGCCGGAACCGTTGATCCCCTCAAACGGTTTTTCATACAGCAGGCAGGCCAGTCCGTGTTTTTCAGCTGTTTTTCTCAGGACATCCATCATCAGCTGGTTCTGGTCGACTGCAATATTGCATTCCGTATATACCGGAGCGATCTCAAACTGTCCGGGTGCTACTTCGTTGTGCTCTGTTTTGGAATAGATGCCGAGTTTCCAGAGTTCTTCGTTAACATCTTTCATAAAAGCGGAAACTCTCACGGGGATCGATCCGAAATAGTGGTCATCAAGTTCCTGTGCTTTTGGCGCAGGTGCGCCGAACAGTGTCCTGCCTGTCAGCTTCAGGTCTCTGCGTGCTTCAAATGCGGCACGGTCGATCAGGAAGTATTCCTGTTCCAGACCGACAGACGCATTGCAGGAACGCACATCCTTATCCCCGAGCAGGTTGACGACACGGGTCGCCGCATGACTCATAGCCTTGACAGATTTCAGAAGCGGATCTTTCTTGTCCAGAGATTCGCCGTTATATGAAACGAATACCGTCGGAATGCACAGTACATTGTCTCTGATAAATACCGGGGATGTGACATCCCAGTATGTATATCCTCTTGCCTCGAAGGTAGCACGGAGACCGCCGCTGGGGAAACTGGACGCATCCGGTTCGCCTTTGATCAGGTTCTTGCCCGAGAAGTGCGTCAGCGGTTCATTGTTCTCATCGGGATCAATAAACGCATCATGCTTTTCAGCTGTTCCGCCAGTCATAGGCTGGAACCAATGTGTATAATGAGTCGCTCCTTTTTCCAGAGCCCACCGTTTCATTGCATGGGCGATCGCGTCAGCGGTCTGCCTGTCCAGCAGGGATTCATTGCATACGGTTTTTTTCCATTGACTGTATACAGGTTTCGGAAGACGCTCACGCATTTCCGTTTCATTGAATACCATGGAACCGAAATTCTCAAAAGGCTTTTCCATACGACATTCTCCTTTTACGTACTATATAAAATCAATTTTCTTTTTTTACGTCAATAAAAAACGTGTGAATACGCGTAAAAAAAGCAAAAAAACCGTTCTGAACCGGAAAAATAACTGAAAAATCATGGAAAAACCGGAGAAATCTGCCGGATT
>JAFOMZ010000045.1 GCA_017421125.1 Solobacterium sp. | reverse complement strand
TGCAAGTCTTCTTCTGCTGCGTGACGAGATGAAGAACTCGCTTTCCCTGGTGGTAAAGCCGCATCCCGTCAGCAGTGATGTGACCTGGAAACGGGCACGCTCCTCGGGCAGGCCCATGAAGCGGAACAGTATGGTAAACAGCTCGTTGATGATCCAGTATACAAGGATGATCAGTGCGAAAAGTGAAAATGCAGCATATATATTCATGATGGCCTCCTGTCTTATTTCTTCATCATTCTGGAGCTGAGGTAAAAGCGGATCAGGGCAGTCCCGTCAGCGGGGTCCAGACCGCAGATCTCTTTGATCCGGTCCAGACGCTTTGCCATGGTGTTGCGGTGAATGAACAATGTATTGGCTGTATCCGTTACCGAGCATCCGTGCTCAATGTATGTTTCGAGTGTCGTTACATAGTCTGTATTGTGTTCTGTATCGTAGTCCAGAAGGTCCCTGTATTCCGTCTGGCATAAAACCATTTTCTCTTCTTTTTTCAGCAGACCGGACAGAACATCATAGTAGACGTCCTTCAGTTCCGTGATCCTGCCCTCACGCTTCTGTTTCCTTGCGACATCCCTGATCGCCCTGCACGATTCATAATAATGTCTCAGCAGGATCAGGTTCCGGAACGGCTCTGAAATGTTCATGAACAGATCGAACTGCTGTACGACATCCTGCAGGTGTTTATAACGTTCCGGGCGGAGACTGTCCTCGTTCAGTACAAGCAGGATCCCTTCGGGAACCTGCACCAGATGGCTGCCGGGGAATACGCCTGTCAGGACCGACTTCAGATACGCGCTGTTGTCGATGCCGGAGGATTTATGTGCCGGTGTGATCAATACACACTGGAAGACCGCTTTGGCAGTCCAGTATGCCGTGCGCATTCTGTCGTTGAGTACAGTAGGGGATGTCAGTGTACCGTCCAGAAGATCGGAAAGGATCGATTCATGAACGGTAATGCCTCCGGGCATAATGCCCGGATCACGTTCCAGTACAAGTGAAAGCACTTCGCACAGATAATCGGTGATCCTGAGGTCCGTTTCACTGAACGGCCTGCCTGTCTGGAAGATGCCGATATATGCGGCAGGCATGTCGTTGATCATGATCTTCATCAGGATACGGGGAATGTCCTGGCCGACACCTTTGTCCAGAATGAACGAGTTCTGTGCGTTCAGCACATCATGGGTAATACCCTGTATCTCAAAGTCGGCGATATTGTCACTGCTGCAATAGCCTGTGGCTCTCGCTGTCTCCCAGACCGGATCATTGACTTCCAAGCCCAGGTCATCCATGACGATCACACGGTACAGGCTGGTGGTCAGGATCACCGGTGCACAGTACTGTACAGCTGCTTCATGAACGATCTCTTCAGCGCTCATGCGCTTCAGAAGGCATTCTGTCAGCCGTTCTTTGCGCTGCAGATATTCCATATTGTCTGTGTATGATAATGCGGTCATAAGCACCTCGCATAAGGTGTGCAAAATGCACACCTTCATTATAACTTCTTTGGATGAATGAACACATACAATTCAATTGCCTGATTGTAAAATGAGGTCAGAAGAATAAAAGGTCCCTGCCTGAGGGAGGCTGGGGCATGGGAGGAAAATCATATGATACCTGAAAAATACCCGCATCTTTATTCGTACGGGAAGATCGGCAAGCTTGCGCTGAAAAACCGTATCGTTATGAGCCCGATGGGAACATTCTCAGAAAACCATGACGGCTCCGTATCATCCAACCAGCTGGAATACTTCCGCGCAAGAGCGCGCGGCGGTGTCGGTATGGTCATTACCGAAGTACAGTATGTTACAAACAAGACAGACCCGTGGATCAACTACATTACGACTGCTGATACGGATGAACAGATGAAAGGCTGGTCCACACTTGTGGAAGCTATGCACGCAGAAGGCGCAAAGGTATGTATCCAGCTTGGCTGCGGTCTGGGCAGAAACGCATTCCCGTTCTCGGATGACCAGATGGTATCTGCTTCCGAAGTTCCGTCCTTCTACTTCCCGGACAGACTCTGCCGCGCGTTCACGATC
>JAFOMZ010000044.1 GCA_017421125.1 Solobacterium sp. | reverse complement strand
GAACAGGACAAAACAGCAGTTCCCTTCGCTGACTGCAGGAACACTGTGATCGCCAGTTATCTGGAAAAGAAGCGGGAAGACATTATTTCCGAAGGGATCGTGTTTGAGACCGATCTTCATCTGCCTGCTGAGCTCTGTATTTCCAATCCCGATCTGATCTGCATCTACGGCAATATCCTGGACAATGCCATCGAAGCCTGCAGGAATACGGAAAACGCCAGGATCATCCTGAAGACAGCATATGATGAACCATATCTCACCATTTCCTGTTCCAATACCATCCCTGAAACATCCAGGGAAAAGAAACGCCGGATACCGGAACTGGAACGCGGCATCGGCATGACGATCCTCGCCGGTCTTGCGGAACAGTATGACGGACAGTATACTTACACGTCCGATGAAAGATTGTTCCATACAGAGATCATCCTGAAAAACAAAGAACCGGAAAACCGGTCATGATGAACAGCGCTTTGTTCTGATGAACAGGGCGTTTTTTCTTACTGTACAGTTATAAAACACAGCGGCCATCCGCTGTGCTGTAAAGATTTCCCAGGAAATGAATATCGTACTCTGATCACTCAGGTATATACGCGGCCCAGTTTCCGTCCTTCAATATCTCGTATCTCCCCCATTCGGGGTCACCGGTATCACGTCCCTTTACCCGGATGGGAAGGAACGCATCATGCTGGCAGAACGGGAGCGGATCATCGATCACAATCCAACCATGTTCATCGATCAGATCATTCCAGTCATCATACAGATCATCCAATGTTTCATAGAAACGGTCAGATGAACACATGACTGCATCGGGACTGCTGTATTCGTAAAGGTACACGCCTTCTTCCGTTTCATACAGCATGATCTTATATACACATGTGTCTGTATCATATTTCCGGGGTTCTTTCAGATAAGCATACTTTCTCATATCATTCCTGTCCTTTTCTTCATTGTACCTTTACTGACCGGAAATTATGAATGATTCCGTGCTCAAGCAGGGATATATCCTCCCGCTGACTGCTGGCAGCCTTGTCCAGGACAAAATGGATGCCGCCTTCTACATCATTGTATGTTTCAAATCCGCTGCTTCTGACTTCTTCCAGCATATCCAGGATCTCCTGGTCTGTCATATGGAACGGCAGTACAGACAGGATCCCTCCTTGTTTCAGCACCCTGTGCGCTTCCTGCAGAAACGGCTGCCTGAGTTCTGTTTCATGGATCAGATCGTAGATCAGCACTGCATCAGCAGAGCTGTCCGCAAAAGGCATATTCACACCCGGTTCTGTTTTCACAGGAATCACATTTGTACAATGACGGTACTCCGCATCCTGTTTCAGGACTTCCAGCACTGCCGCATTCGTATCCAGACCATAGACCGTCCCGGTATCTCCCACGGCGATCGCAGCCGCAAATGCATAATGACCTCTGCCGCATCCGAAATCGATCACGGTATCCCCTTCCCGGATCCCTGATCTTCTCATCAGATCAGCGCAGACTTCACTCTGCCATTTCATCACATCTTCTCTTGCGAACATATGAACCTCCCAAATGATCACTGATATCTCAGCGGCAGTTCCAGCCTGTGTGCTTCCAGCAGTCCCCTGTCCCTGAGGATCTGCTCTGCGCTTCCTTCCGCAATGACTCTGCCCTGATCAATGAGTATGACCCTGTCACACACATCCAATATCAGGTCAAGGTCATGCGAAGCGACCAGCCTTGTCCCTTTCATGGAACGGATCGTATTCAGTACGATCCTCCGGTTATAGGGATCCAGCGCTGATGTCGGTTCATCCATCAGGATGACCTCAGGGTCCATGGCAAGGATCACGGCGATCGCTGCCATGCGCTTTTCTCCTCCGGACAGCCTGTGGTTATAACGATCCTTCAGATCCGAAATGCCTAACTGCTGCAGGATGGCAGCTGCCTTACGGTCAGCTTCTTCTTTCGACATCCCATAGTTCATGGGCGCAAACACCAGATCTTCATATACGGTAGGCATAAACATCTGGTTGTCACTGTTCTGCAAGACAAAACCGGTCTTTCTGCGGATCTCAGCCAGATTCGCATCGTTCATTTCCAGTCCTGCCATCGTGACCCTGCCTTCTGCTTTGATCAGGCCGAGCATCACTTTCATGATCGTGCTCTTACCGGCTCCGTTAGCGCCGATCAGGCCGACACTTTCCCCGTCTTTGATATCGAAGGACAGGTCATGCAGGACCTGTTTTCCTTTTTCATATGAGAATGAAACATGTTCAAATCTGATCATCCTGTCACCGCCTTTCCGATCCATTCAGCCAGATCATAGTTTCTCAGCAATACTAACAACACCAGCAGCAGAAGACAGAACAGGATCTCCCTGCTGCTTTCCTTCTTTGTTTTTACGTGTTTGAATTCCCCGTTGAATCCCCTCAGCAGCATGGATGAATACAGTTCCTGAGCCCTGTCTGCTGAACGCAGCAGAAGCTGTCCCAGGAATGAACCCCATGCCTTGAACGCGATCCCTTTCTGCCCGGGAGCGCGCAGATGATACGCATCCGTCATGATCGATACTTCTTCCGTCAACACCGTGATATATCTGTACGTCAGAAGAAGGACAGTTACGATGATCGAAGGTACATGCAGTCTGCGCAGCGCACCGCACAGTTCATCGATCCGGGTCGTAGCTGCCAGCAGGAATGACGCTGTCAAGGCCAGTACGCCTTTCAGAAGCAGTGTGATCATTGAGATCCACCCGCCTGTGATACGAAGCGGTCCGATCATCAGCATCACTGTCCGGTCGAGCAGAGGATTGAATATTCCTACCGCAAGAACAAGCGGCAGAACGATCTTCAGTTTGCTGAAACATGTCATCAGTGATATGTCTGCCAGCGCATAGAAAAGCACAGGAAAGATCATCATGACCGACAGCCTGCTCAGTTCGTACTTATCAAACGATACGACAATAACGATATAGACGATCACAGTAATGAGTTTGATGAGTGCTGAGCATCTGTGGACAGGAGAATCCATATCCTGCAGCTCATCCATATGCCTCAGTTCAAAAAGTGCCTGTTCTGCCTTATTCATGAATATACCCGAAAAGAAGGATGGTCCGCATCCTTCATCTTACTATATTATGCCGTTTTCTTTCTGTTTTTGCCTGCGGCAACGGCGATCACCATTGCCGTGCCGGCAACAATCGCGCTTCCGACCAGTCCGGAAACAGTTGTCCCCATCGCGCTGTCACTGTTTTTGAATGCATAGTCCGGCAGGAATGATGTGCTTTCCTGGATCGAACCGGCTGTGTCCGCAGCAGTTGATGAGACACCGAAGTCCTCTTCATCCAGTCCCATGTTCGCGCCGTAGCCGCCGTCCGCATTTCCAAACAGCGCCCATTCCAGTCCGTCAGGGTTCGAACTTGCCAGATGGGAAAGGAATCCGCCGGTCACAACGACTACGGCAAGCAGGACTGCCAGAACGGATCTCATGGAGCTCTTCGCTTCGCCTCTTTCTTCTGCGCCGGCAAGCAGTTCGGGACGTGAAGCCCAGACATATTCAAGCACTGCTGTGGTGATCAGTCCTTCGACCAGTCCGATCGCCAGATGGATCGGCAGCATCAGTCCGGCAAATGCGCCGAACGGAAGTTCTGTAATACCTGATGCGGTCGTTTCCAGGACAACCGAGAACGCTCCGCACTGAAGTGTAATGATACAGCCGAGGATCGACGCGAGCGCGATCTTCTTTTTCATATCTCCCCCGAGCAGTCCGCTGTTCACGATCGGACGCCAGATCAGGTAATACCCCAGAAAGCATCCATAGAATGCCATGTTCCAGACATTCGCTCCCAATGCCATCAGACCGCCGTCCGCGAAGAAGAGACACTGTATCAGCAGTACGGTGATCATGGACAGGAACCCTGCCTCCGGACCGAGCAGTGCCGACAGCAGCATTCCCCCGCACAGATGTCCGCTGGACCCTGTTCCGGGGATCGTATAGTTGATCATCTGACCCGCAAAAACAAGTGCCGCGCTGACTGCCATCAGCGGGACCTTTTCGGTCAGATCCTGTTTTTTCAGTCTGTATACAGATATCCCTGCAGCTGTTCCCGCAGCTGCATACATCACTGCAGCCGTTCCCGGCGACAGCAGAGCGTCTGCCATATGCATAAAAAGATCCTCCTGATAAACAGCATTCTACAGAAAAGTGAAGGCTTCAAGAAGCCTCCCGGGGGGTTATATCTGCGTTTGCCGAAGTGATTTTTTCTTTTTTCATAATGAAACAATGATCATATTTCATGCATATGCCGGAAATCATCTGTGAAACATTTCCGTACGATATAAAATATGGGTGAATATAGAAAGAGAAATACTATGCGATCATCTGAATACCGTGTATACAATCTGATCTTTCCCGTATACGGGCTCCTGCTGTTTCCAAATCCGCTCTGGGCCCTTTTGATACCGCTGAACTATATGATCGACCGGTTCATCCTGTCACTCGGTCTGCAGCGTGAACATGTGTTTGATCATAAAGCAGAACAGAAAGCATTCCTGGATCGTACAGCATGGAAGGTCTGTATTGCCGGATTTGCGGCTGACTTCATCGGTGCATCGATCATCATCTTCCGCGATCTTTATAAACCGTTCTTTTCACAGGAAACCATGCTGGCGATCAATTACGCAGTATATGGGACTCCCTTTTCATCATCTGCCGGCCTGATCGTATTCCTGCTTGCCATATTGATCGCCGGTATCTGCATTTTTCTCTTTGACAGGTATATCCTGATCAAGGCAGGATTAGCAAAGCAGGCTGCTGTACGGATCGCGCTGCTGATGGCTGTGATCACAGCGCCTTATGTGATCCTGGTGCCGACCAATATCTTCTATTGAAAAAGAATACTGCGAATCGTACGAAAAGAGGCAGCCTGCATTTTTTGCAGAACTGCCTTTCATTACGCTTCAGCTCATCAGCCCGGAAAAGAATGATACGATACCTTCCCAGTGGTCCTTGAGTGTTCTCTGTCCGATCTTGTAAGTGACACTCTTGTATCCGCTGTAGTTTCCGATTCCTTTGAATACAACAGTAGCTGTTCCTTTGGCGGTGTTGTTGCTGTAGGAGTATACCTCGAAGTCTGTTCCAAGTGTCAGCGGTGTCTTTCCCATTGCAGACTTGCTGAACTGGTCAGGACTTGTGATCTCTACAGGCTTGCCTGACAGGTACTGCTGAGGCTTGATCGTAATTGATGCTTTTGCCAGATTCAATGTACTGTCTGTGACTGTATATTCTGCACTGAGTACTTCTTCTCCCGTGTAGTTTCCTTTACCGGATGCTTTCACTGTCAGTGTCTTTCCAGCATAATCATTCGCTGCAGCTGTAGCAGGGATCTCTGTATCTCCCTCATAGAACTTCAGTGTGTAGTCTGTATTTGCCTTCAGTACTCCTCCGTCTTCATCTCTGATGACGACCGTTGTCTGATAGCTTCCCTTCTTTGCGGAGCTGTTGACATTGTTGGCATACTCAAGTGTTGTCTCTGCAAGATCTTTTGCAGTGATCGTGAATGTCTGCTTCAGGCTTCCGGAATAGTTCCCTTTTCCTTTGACCGTGACTGTTCCGGTTCCTGCTTTTTTGTTGTTTGCATAGCTCAGTGTATAGTCTGTTCCTTCGGTCAGTACTGTATCACCTGCTGTTACTGTAACTTCAGGTTTTGCGCCGTTCTTCATCATTGCTGTATCAGGTACATTTATGACTGTATCAGCAGCTGTCAGTGTATCTTTGGATACAGTCACTGTCTTCTTGATCGTTCCTGTATATCCGTTGATACCTGTAATGACAATGGTTGCTTTTCCTGCATTCTCTGTATCAGGATAGG
>JAFOMZ010000043.1 GCA_017421125.1 Solobacterium sp. | reverse complement strand
TGCTTTCAGATGCACGGAATATCTGGAAAACGGTGATGTTGTGGTCCGGATAGGGGCACCCGAAGCACATGAAGTTAAGATCATAGCTCAGTTTGGAAATCCGGATGCCAATGGGTACTGCCCATGGCAGGATGATCCGGTATACGGCATAAAGGATGAAGCAGGCGTATTCACATGTGTGCTCCCGTTCGGCCCAACACATACCGGAAGCAGAAGCCTGAAGGTATATATTGACGGAACGCTGGTCATATGGCCGTATCTTCCCACTGCCTTCGGATCCAACCGTATCCAGAATTTTATCGAGATCCCGGATCATGATATGGCATTCAGCTATATTTGCAATGTTCCCCACGGAGCGGTGATCTCGCAGAGATATCATTCCACGGTGACCGGCAGGGAAGAACGCTGCATGATCTATACACCTCCGGGATACCAGAAGAATAATGAACTGTATCCTGTCCTGTATCTGCTTCATGGCGGAAGCGATAATGAGACATCATGGTTTACCAGAAACAGGGTGCAGGACATCCTGGACAATCTGCTGGCAGAAGGGGAATGTGTTCCTTTCCTCGTTGTCGCAATGAACGATATGTATACATTCGGGGAGGATTCTGCGGAACGATCCTGGAATCATGTGGACGGCAGTACGGAAGCAGTCCTGACAAAGGACCTGATCCCGTTTATCGAAGATAATTACCGTGTGAAGGCAGATAAATGGCACAGGGGCATCGGCGGCCTGTCACTCGGCGCGCTGCAGGCATGTGACTGCGGCTTCCGTCATCCGGAACTGTTCGGGAACATGATGTTTCTGACCAGCATTCTGTACCATGAACAGTACAGAAATGCACTTGGCAGACCATGGGAAGAGGCGCTCAGGCATCCGGAACAGAATGCTGAGAACTATCGCTTCATCTTCTGCTCTGCAACACCGCAGGAAGATCATTTTGATTACTTCAAAAATGATGAAAAGCTGATGAGAGAGGCAGGACTGGAAGAACTGATGGACGGATATGTCAGGGAAGTCCATGACGGAAGGTTCACCAGATGGTGCAGTTGGAGGATCGGTTTCCGGGATATGGCAAAAATGATCTTCAGGGAATAAAAAAATCCGCGTTTCCGCGGATTCTTTTTTAAATGGTGCACCAGACAAGACTTGAACTTGCACGGGTCGCCCCATACGCCCCTCAAGCGTACGTGTCTGCCATTCCACCACTGGTGCGTGCTTAATCATTATACATACACCTGTGGGTTTCGTCAAAATATTTTTACTCAACTGTAACGGATTTTGCGAGATTTCTCGGTTTATCAACGTTCAGACCCTTTGTAACACTCAGATAATAGCCGAGAAGCTGCAGCGGAATGACTGCCAGACTGGTCGCAAAATGCGGATCGGTCTTCGGAATGTATACGGTAAAGTCCGCAGAATCCTCGATACTGTAATTTCCGTAACTGGTAATACCCATGAGGTAAGCGCCTCTGGTCTTGCACTCCAGCATATTGGACAGCGTCTTTTCATACAGTTCCTTCTGTGTCAGGGAACCGATGACCAGTGTGCCGTCTTCAACCAGTGAGATCGTACCGTGTTTCAGTTCGCCTGCCGCATATGCTTCGGAATGAATGTAGCTGACTTCCTTCATTTTCAGGGAACCTTCCATCGTAATGCCGTAGTCGATGCCTCTGCCGATGAAGAAGATGTCCTTGGCGTTGGAGAACTTGGCCGCAAACCACTGGATGCGCTCTTTGTCTTCCAGGATACGCTCGATCTTGTAAGGGAGGGTTCTGAGTTCAGCGATCATCTGATCGCGTTTCTCTGCATCGATCGTGCCTCTGACTTCCGCAAACTTGATCGCCAGCAGGTAGATGCAGATCAGCTGCGCGCTGTAAGCCTTTGTGGTAGCTACCGCGATCTCAGGACCGGCCATTGTATAGAAAACATGATCTGCTTCCCTGGCAATGGAAGAACCGATGACATTGACGATGCCAAGTGTCGGGATGCCCTTGGACTTTGCTTCGCGCAGGGCAGCCAGGGAGTCGGCTGTTTCACCGGACTGGCTGATGACGATGACCAGGCCGTTGGGATCCAGAATGGGATTCCTGTAGCGGAATTCGCTCGCCAGTTCGACTCTGACGGGGATCCTGCACAGATCCTCAATGATATACTGGGAAACCATTCCGACATGGTATGCGCTGCCGCAGGCAACGATATGGATCTGTGAATACTTCCTGATCTCTTCATCATCGATGCCCAGGGGAGAAAGGTCGATCGTGCCATCCTCACTGACAGAAGTATTGATCGTATCACGGACAGCCTTGGGCTGTTCATGGATCTCTTTGATCATGAAGTGCTCAAATCCGCCTTTTTCAGCAGCTTCGGCATCCCATGTGATCTCTTCCGGTTCCTTCTCGATCAGTTCGCGGTCAATGTTGAAGAATTCGACCGTACCCTTGCCGAGTCTGGCAATTTCCATGTTGTCGATAAAGTATACGTTTCTTGTATATTTCAGGATCGCAGGAACATCACTTGCCATATAGGTCTCATCGCCGGCAATGCCGATGACCATCGGGGAGTCTTTCCTTGCGGTATAGATCTCGTTGGGATAATCCTTGAAGAGCACAGCGAGGGCATAGGAA
Source organism: Solobacterium sp. (assembly GCA_017421125.1). Lineage (GTDB taxonomy): Bacteria > Bacillota_I > Bacilli_A > Erysipelotrichales > Erysipelotrichaceae > Bulleidia. The sequence goes on along the minus strand of JAFOMZ010000043.1, from coordinate 5 downwards.
CCTCT
>JAFOMZ010000042.1 GCA_017421125.1 Solobacterium sp. | reverse complement strand
TTCGATCACGACTTTCTCAATACTGTTTTTCTCTTCGACCCACGGCATAAGGTTGTCGATGGGATCATAATCGTACATTGCCCCGCTTCCGCTCAGCGTCAGTACTCCTTCACTGATACTCCAGGTGATGTTATCCCCGCAGTTCACGTCACCCGGGGCAGCTGCGGCAAACTCTTCTTCTGCTGTCTCTGCAGGTTCTTCCTCCGGCAGTTCCAGTTCCTCATTTACTTCCGGTTCAGGTTCCTCTGTTACCTGCAGCAGTTCCTCTTCCTCAGCTTCGAAGATCTCTTCTTCAAAAGATATCGTTTCGTCCTGTTTTTCAGAAACTGTCTCAGTCACAGGTCCTTCTTCAAAAACCTCCTGCACTTCCTCTTCTACTGCCGATGTTTCTTCTTCTGCCTGAATAACAGCAAAAGAGCTGTTGAAAAACAGCAACGCACTCAGCATCCACGGCATGGCATAATTCTTTCTTCTCAGCATAATGTCCTCCCGCACCTGCAAAACAGATGATCCGTATTTGCATATTTTTAATTAATCTGATATTTAAAAAAAGTATATCAAATAGAGATCGGTCTAATTTTGTAAACCAGGTTTTCTTTTCCCCGTTCTTTGTATTGTGTCCTGAATCTCAGAAACATCTTTCAAAACGATGACCAAAACAGAATACTGTATTCATTCCTGTATCAGCATTTGCATGAAACCGCTGATCTGTATAGCAATCTCATTTTCAGATATAATGGAATCAGAAAAGGATCTGATTATATGGGTATGTTTGACGGGATCGATCTGAACACGCTGTTCGATCATGAAAATACTTTTGCCGAAAACTACGTCTTTCCCGAACTGACAGAGGAACTGATCAGACGGGCAGAAGAAACGATGGGATACAGACTTCCTGAATCATATAAAGAACTGCTGCGATTTCAGAACGGCGGTTCCATCAGTCCCAAACTGGATGAGAGCTGGCTGTCAGCCATTTACGGTATAGCACCGGACCCGGATTCCTTTTATGGTCTGGAGGCGATGTATGATAACTGGAAGAATGAATGGGAGTATCCGGATATCGGTATCCCGTTCGGAGAGACACAGTCTGCCGGCCATGATATGTACTACATGGACTTCCGTGCAACTGATGAAAACGGTGAACCGCGTATCATCCGGATCGACAATGAGATGGACAACGAGATATTCGTTGTGGCACCGAACCTCGTCAGTTTCATTCAGATGATCCTGAAAAATGAACCTCTTGATGAAATTGCGGCCGGTGAAGGCGGTCCGGCTGATTACGTTCCGCCCGAGCCAAAGAAAAAACAGTCTCTCTTTCAGAAACTGTTCAACAAGCATTAATCATCAGGATCCCCGATCTCTTCAAACAGTTTCGCGAAATCCTCCTGAAACTGTTTTTCTTCTGCCTGCACGATCTCCCGGTAAGAAGCGATCTCATCGGGAGTCAGTTCAGAAGCCTGAACAAAGCGCAGCGCATCTGCTGCTTTTTCTGTCTTCAGAACGATCTGATAATAGGTATTGCCAAGCCGCAGAACTGCCAGCGCATCTTCTGTTTTCATCAGTCCGCTTGTCAGGATGCCGAAGGTATCATAGATCGTATCGTTTGCGATGGGACCGATGAGCAGATCATATTCCGCCAGGTTGTCGGGAGCGTTCATACGGTTGCGGAAAATGTATTCAAACCATTCTTCATCCTTTTCAAACCGTTTGATCTTCAGCCCTTCCGTTTCCAGCTCATATTGGTTCAGATATGTCGGATGTCCTCTTTTTATTCTTGCCCACCTTCGGGAAAACTCTTCATTGTCGGAAAGATAGAACCCCTGGCCAAGATCCGCATTCTTCCTGCCGATCTTAACGTCCGGTCGTTCGATCACTTCATACCCTGTATGGAACAGCTTCATCACACTCATAAGACACCCTCCGGTATGATACTACCCTGCTTTCTCTGTTATAGGCAACTGATATGCAGTTTCGGGCATCATCCACCATTGTCCTTCATGATTCATATACAATGAAATTAACAGAGATATTACGCATACATGTTTGGAAGGAGGAACGTATGCCTTACACAAAATTATTTGAACCCGGCCGGATCGGTTCTCTTGAACTGCGCAACCGCATCGTCATGCCTGCTATGGGATGTTCTCTTGCGGAAGTGACCGGTGAACCAGGCCCCCGTATGATCAAGTATTACGCTGACCGTGCCAGGGGCGGTGCCGGAATGATCATCACCGAGATCACCCGAGTCGATGATGAGACAGGTGTCGGTACACCGAACCAGCTGAGTGTGACCAACACCCATGTTGTCGGCCAGATCTCCCGTCTTGCTGAAACACTGCATGCCTATGACACGAAGCTCTTCATCCAGCTCCATCATCCCGGCAACCAGACACCCAGCCGTCTGATCGGCGGGAAACAGCCTGTTTCCGCTTCCGATGTTACCTGCAGAGTCATCGGTGAACAGCCCCGTGCCATGACGACCGAAGAAGTCGAAGCTATGGTTAAAAAGTTTATCTTCGGCGCAGTCATTGCCCAGAAAGCTGGTGCTGACGGCGTTGAGATCCATGCGGCGCACGGTTACCTGGTCTCCCAGTTCCTTTCCCCGCATACCAACAAGCGTACAGATAAATACGGCGGAAGCTTTGAAGGAAGAATGCGGTTTGTGACAGAGATCATCAAAGGCATCCAGATGATGTGCGGTCCGCGCTTCCCTGTCGGTATCCGTATGAACGGCAGCGATTACCTGGAAGACGGTATCGATGAAGCAGACGGCATTGCTCAAGCGAAATACTTTGAAGCACTCGGCGTAAGCTACATCAATGTCAGCTGCGGTACCTATGATTCCGGTGCTACGATCATCGAACCCAACTACTTCCAGGAAGGATGGAAACACCACCTTGCCCATAATATCAGGGCGGCTGTCAAGATCCCTGTCATCGCTGTCTGCAACATCAAGCATCCGGCATTTGCCGAAGAAATGCTGGAAGCAGGCGACGCTGACTTCATCGGCATTGCCAGAGGTCATCTGGCAGACGCTGACTGGGGCAATAAAGCAGCAGCCGGCGAAGAACGGCTCATCCGTAAGTGCCTCGGCTGTATGGAATGCTTCCGCATCCTGAATGACGGACTACCTCTTGGATGTACATTGAACCCTGTTATGGGACGTGAATTCGAATGGGGCGATGAGAAGCTCGTAAAGAACGGTGAAGGCCGTACGGTTGCTGTGGTTGGTGCAGGTCCTGCCGGTATGCAGGCTGCCCTCACCCTGGCAAAACGAGGCTTCAAACCTGTCATCTTCGAAGCTTCCGATAAAGCCGGCGGTACTGTGAATCTCGCTGCTGTCCCTCCCAACAAGGGAATGCTGTGTGAATTCATCGATACCCAGCTTGCCGAAATGGAAAAGTACGGTGTTGAGATCCGTTACAGCACACCTGCAACCGCAGAACTGATCAAAGAGACTGGTGCTGTCGGCGTCTTCCTGGCTGCCGGCGGAAAGACCATTGTACCTGATCTTCCGGGTATTGACAAAGCCGTTACAGCTGAAGATGTCCTGGCCGGCAAAGCAGAAGTCAAAGGAAGTAAAGTTGCTGTGATCGGCGGCGGTGTCACCGGTCTTGAGACTGCTGAATTCCTGTCCAAAGACAAGCAGGTCTGCGTTGTCGAAATGCTCGACAAAGTCGGCGGAAACCTCTATCCGAGCGTTGTTATGCACCTGGCACAGGAGATCATGAAAGCCGGCGGTACGATCGCCAAAGGCAAACAGCTGCAGGCAATCGGTGAAGGTACGATTACGGTATGCGATACAAAGACAAACGAAGTCAGTGAGATCGCTGCAGATACAGTCGTGCTTGCGATGGGCGTCCGTCCCGACCGCACACTGGAGAAAGAACTCCGTGCGGTTTACGGAAACGATCTCATCCTGGTCGGCGACAGCCTCAAAGGCGGTCAGATCTATGACGCGCTCCACAGCGCTCATGACCGTGCCTTTGTCTTCAAGGCATTCTGATCAAATCATAAAAGAATTGGGAGGAACCGGGTCGGGTTCCTCCTTTTCATGTGTACACAGAGATAGTACTGCTGCACCACTTTAAAAAAATAAGATATATAAATGATTTCAGAATACAGCAGACCATATATTCTATAAAAAAGATCACAACAACAGACTATTTATACTTGGGTGCTGTCATGATCTTTATAGAAACGAATCAAACTTTTTTAATCAGTTATCAGCTCAATTAAACTGCATATGTGATTTTCTGGCAATAACCTGGTATGTAGCGATCTGCGAGAGCTCGATCTTATTGCTTTGCATTAAATTGATTTCAAATGATTGCGTTGAACCTGCTTTAAAATCTGTGAGATTAGTTCCGCTGATTGCAATCGGTCTTCCTTCATTGTCAAAGAATACAGCCTGAACATAAACGAGACCATCATCACTGTCGGTATTATTTGTTACCCTGCCGATGACCTGCGGATAACCGAAATTTCCTGCATTGATACTTAAATCAGTCACCTCATAATCGATTGGATCTGCAGTTCCGACCTTGATATCCATATCCGGCTTTAATGTCATCTCCTGATTCACATCAGTTCCTGACGGATATCTGCCGCCAAGCCCTAAATATAGATATCCCTTTTCACCAGGCGCGATCAAATCAGGACAAGTGTTAATAAATGATTCCGTAGTGATCAGCTTATTGTTTGCATCCTCAATATCAAAGCTCTTTGCGTGAAGATACAAATTCGTACTGCCGGTATTTGTGATTTCAACAATCGCATCAAATGACGGTTCTCCCAACGCATTGATATAGGAAACAAAGTAATGATTTGTAATGTCATATGAAGCTTTTTGCTCTGAATCATTTGACTGCTGATTGTTTTCCGTGGTTGTTTGTCCGGAAGCAGTATTCTGTTCAACAGTATCGCTTTTAGAACTTCCCCCTGCAAACATCATCACGGAAGTCAAAAGTGTAAGGATTCCAAACACGATCATCCGGATAAGATGCTTCCGCTTGGCTTTATTGATCTCGTCCTCTGTCCAAAAATCGAATTTCTGCCCGCAGTTCTGGCATACAGCAATCGTAGGTGCTCCCTTTTTAGCCGCATTATGGGTAAAGCTTAAGTCTGTGTGATCACAGTAAGGACATACTTTATCTGTCGGAAACAGTTTCTTTGCCTTGAAATATCTGACAACTGCCAAAATGAAGCCAATTACGAACAAAATCCATGCCACAAAAAATGCCCCTGCAATGATCAGTGCAATTCCAACAAACAGCATTATCAGCATCGCTAATAAAGTAATCATATATTCCCTCCTTCATTTACAAATTCATCTTAGTCTTGATACAGTACATAAAAATGTACACTTAGTTTTTCTGTTTTCCACTTTACGCATAAAAATAAATTCAGAATCATTCAACGATCAGCCACACAAACTCGCATTTCATCATACAAAGATGATTTATGCCTGCTTTTCATATTGAGTCAAAACCTTTTGAACTGTTCCGGGTACTCTGCGAAAAATAACCTCTTCACCATTTTCCGGCAAAGAGGTTTTGTCATTTTCTGTTTGATATTATCTGTCAGATCTGGATCACTCCCGCTGCGCTGAGCACGGAACTGATGAGAATGACCAGGATGAAGACTACCGCCAGATACCTCAGTACAAAGAGATAGATCGGTTTCCGTTTGAACTCAGAGCTGATCATAACTTCGCTGATCACTGCGTCTGTTCCGCATACCTTCAGGACAAGCAGACAGATCGTGATCGCGGATACCGGCATCATGACTGAGTTCGTCAGGAAGTCAAACATATCCAGGATGCCCATGCCTGCCATCTGGACAAAGCCCAGCACATTAAAGCCAAGACATGACAGCAGGCCAAGCGCGATGGTAATGATAAACATCGCCGCAGAAGACTTTCCCCTGCTCAGCCTGAGTTCATCTTCCATGGTACTGGCTGCTGACTCGGACAGTGCGATGGCACTGGTCAGTGCCGCAAAGAACACCAGCAGGAAGAATACGATGCCGATCAGCGTTCCCATGCCCATGCTGTTGAACACCTTCGGCAGCATGACAAACATGAGTGAAGGACCTGACTTCAGGACGTTTGCGTCGCCTCCCGAATAAGCAAATACCGCGGGTATGATCATCAGGCCCGCCATGACGGCGATCGCAGTATCAAATATCTCTACCTGCACCGTGGAAGCTTCGATATCCACGTCTTTTTTCATATAGGAGCCGAATGTGATCAGGATGCCCATGGCACATGAGAGAGAATAAAACATCTGTCCCAGCGCTGCCACGACGGCCATCCATGAAAATCTTGAGAAATCAGGGATCAGGAAGTATTTCACACCTGCCATAGCTCCGGGACGGCTGATAGAATAAACCGCTGTGACCAATGACAGGATGACCAGCACCGGCATCAGCAGTTTTGAGATGCGTTCGATCCCCTTGTCTACCCCTGCCGCAATGACGGCGATCGTGCATGCCGCAAAGAATACGAACCAGAATATGGATGATCCCGGCTGGGAAATAAAACTCCCGAAATAACTGTCGTCAGCCAGCAGTGCCCCGTTGCCTCTGATGTATTCAAACAGATATTTGCATACCCAGCCGCCGATCACAGAGTAATACGGTACGATCAGTACCGGTATCACTGCATTGATCCAGCCGCCGAATTTCAGTTTCAGGCTGTTTCCGAAATGCCTGAACGCACCGACAGGACTTCTGCCTGTCATACGTCCGATCGCTGTTTCGGAAACGATCATCGTATACCCGAATGTCAGTGCCAGAATAATATATATCAGCAGGAATACCCCACCTCCGTATTTCGCTGCCAGATAAGGGAATCTCCAGATATTGCCAAGTCCCACGGAAGCACCTGCTGCCGAGAGCACAAATCCAAGTTTTCCCGAAAATGTTCCTCTTTGATCTTTATCCATGTTGTTCACCTGTGCAACTCAATATGATAAATGCTTTCAACAGAAAAAGAAAGAAAATAAAAACACCTGGAAATACATTAAAAACACAGTACATATATTCACTGTACTGTGCTTCTGATTCAGTTCTGCAGGAATCCGAGGAATGCGGCAGTTCCTGCTGTTTCCGGTCTCCAATGATCCTTCCTGCATTGTTCCAGTTCTGTCTGATACCGTTCCATCAGTCTGTCAGCCTCAGCTTCATCTGTCAGGCTGACCAGGTATTCCCTGACCCTGTCATTGAATTTCTGCTGTGAGATCCGTTTACCCTCTGTCTGTCTGCTCATGCGGTGAAATGTCTGCTCCATCTTCTGTGCATATCTTCATACAGTTTCTTTGCATGTTCGAAGATATCTTCTCCGAACAGATCTTCGAGATCATCGTCCTCCATACCGTCTTCCAGCATCAGTCTGGCGCACCGGTTGACCAGATCATCGAAGTACCACTTTTTGATCAGGAGCCTCAGCATCCCTTCCGTTTCATCATATCTGTCCAGACCGCTGATGACATGTTCACACTGGATGATGCTGCTGTCGATCATATTCTTTATCTCGTCCATACTGCCCCCTTACACATAAATTCTATAAAAAAGCCTGGCACAAAAATGTGTCAGGTGTTAAAGCGGTATCAAAACAGGTAAAAACTGCCTTTCAATGCTGTTTACAATCTCTCCTGTCCAATTTTTCTGATATTGGGATCAGGTACGGCAAATACGATCTGCATATCACTTTCCGGATGTTCAGCCAGGAAGCCGCGGCATGCGTTCAGTGCATTTGTCCATGCAATGTCTTTCGGACAGCCATAGATCCCTGCTGAGATCAGGGGGAATCCGATGGAATGACAGTCATGCTGCAGTGCCAGTTCCAATGACTTTTTGTAAGCACTGTAAAGCAGTTGTTCTTCATGATATGTACCGCCGTTCCAGATGGGACCGACCGCATGGATGATATACTTTGCCTTCAGACGGAACCCCGGCGTGATCACAGCAGACCCAGTATCGCAATGACCGATCCCGCGGCATGCTTCGTCAAGCTCGTGATAGCCTGCCTCCCTGAAGATGGCTCCGCATACACCTCCGCCCGGATACAGACCGCTGTTAGCCGCATTCACGACAGCGTCCGTATCAAGGTCAGTAATTCCCGCATTGATGATCCTGATCGTTCCTGACATTTGATGTTCTCCTGCTGCTTCAATCATAGCAGTATTTTGCCTGTGCTGTTTGTACATACCCGCCATTCATAGCCTGTTGATCACGGATATGATATTCCTGCAGTCGATGGACCGGCCGGTCAGATGACATGCTGAATAAGGAGGTACATTGTTGAACAAATATCGAACTGATGACAATAGTCACAGGATCCGTGAACAGATCCGGCGTGCCGACAGGCAGATCCTGATCAATGAAGCAGACATCAGGAATCTGGAAACAATGATCAGGGATCTGATGTCGGAAAATGAACGAAAGATGCTGATCCTCGATGACAAGAATGAAACCGAAGGGATCCTCAGATATCTGCTGCAGCATCGCTGCAGACATGATCTGATCAGCAGATGCGCGGAACACATCCTTAACGGCAGGTCTGCGATCCATGACCTTCTGCGTATATTCGGAACCGGCATATACGCGGAAGCTTCCCGCCTGCTGAGTCGGGCATACGATAACGTAAAAAGCATTACTGAGACAGAATGTCTGTCCTGTCCCGATCCGGATGCCGATAAACTGGTACAGGATCCTGAGGTACAGAGACTGTTCTCTGAATATGAACAGCTCATTCAGTACTTTGACCGGAAAGCGGAAAAACAGGAGATCCTGCGGTATCTGGTCACTGACCGGTACCGCAATGAACTGATCTTTCTCTGCGCAAGGTATATGCTGGTGGAAGATCTTCCGATCAATGACCTGAAAGGCATGTTCGGCCCGGATATCTGTGCTGAAGCGTTCATGCTGTATCAGGATCTGCGGGAACGGTGGGTCAGAGAAACATGAGTAAGACATTGTCAATCATGCCTGTTCAGTGATATCGTTAACGCTGTTGAGAGGCAGAACGATCCATGACGGCAGAACGACCAAGGTCATTGAGAGCTCGGTCTCTAACCGGCACGGGAAGCTCGTATGCAAAGGTACATTCACGATGTACGTGACCGGTGAACGCAAAAACGGAGCAGAAGAAAAGCAGGATTGATGCCAATGTCATTAAGTTAAGACATTGATAAAACCCGAGAGAAAAGGTTTCATTGGAATAGACCAATGAGGCCTTTTTTTCTTGAGGAACTCAAAAAAAGACTTGACACGAAAACAAGCCGGTTTTTTACATAATCCGAAG
>JAFOMZ010000041.1 GCA_017421125.1 Solobacterium sp. | reverse complement strand
TGTCATCTGTCGTATCCTCCGGATCATACATGACAGAAACAGTGTATGATTCACCTTTTGCCAGATACAGTTCATGCACATCCGGGTGGATACCGCGCATAGGAGACGTTACCGTAACGGTACAGCTGTCAGAATATGAACCATACTTTGAAACAACTGTAATGACTGCTGTTCCGGCGCCTTTTGCGGTTACTGTTCCCGATTGGCTGACAGAAGCGACCTGAGAATTACTGCTGGACCAGGTGACATTCTTATTTGAAGCATCTTCCGGACTGAACGCAACCAGAAGTGTCTGTGACTTGCTTCTTTCAAGTGTCAGTGTATGTGCGTTCAGCGTAATGCCTGTCAGCGGTGTTGTGACAGTTACTGTACAGGTATCTGTATATCCGCCGTCATTGGACGTCGCAGTGATCGCAGCAGTTCCATTTGAAACAGCTGTAACTTTGCCGGTATTGTCCACTGTTGCAACAGCAGTATCAGAACTCTGCCATGTGACTGTTTTATCTGAAGCGTCAGGGGGCTGTACATTCGAGGCAAGCTGATAAGTATCCCCTTTGTCCAGGGAAAGTGTATTTTGTGAAAGTGTAATGCCTGTGACCGGAACAGTTACCGTGACAGTACATGTATCACTGTGGTTTCCATCGTTGGAAGTGACTGTGATCACTGCACTTCCGCCTTTCAGGGCTGTGACAGTTCCGTTCTGGTCCACACCTGCTACAGAAGGATTACTGCTTGACCAGACAACACTCTTGTCTGAAGCATCTTCCGGATCAAAGGAAACAGTAAGCGTTTCTGAACTGTTCTTGTTGAGTGATAATGTGTGCTTGTTTAACGCAATACCGTTCAGCGGTGTTGTAACAGTCACCGTACAGGTATCTGTATATCCGCCGTCATTCGCTGTCACGGTGATCACTGCTGTTCCGTTTGAAACAGCTGTGACTTTGCCTGTGCTGTCCACAGCCGCAATGGAAGGGTTGCTGGAAGACCAGACAACTGTATGGTCTGAAGCTGTTTCAGGTACAAAGCTGACTGTCAGGTATGATGTTTCACCTTTGATCAAGTTGAGTGAATCTGTATTCAGATGCACTTCAACCAAAGGTGTTGATACGCTCACGATACAAGTGTCTGTATATCCTCCATCACGGGTCGTCGCTGTGATCGTTGCTGTACCATTGGAAACAGCAGTTACTTTACCTGCGCTGTCCACAGTGGCAACAGCAGTATTCGAGCTCTTCCATGTCACTGTCTTATCGGATGCGGCTGCAGGCAGGACCGCTGCCTGGAGCTGCAGTTTCTCTCCAGTAAACATCTGAGCTGTTTCCGGAGAAACAGAAACGCTTTGTACAGCAATCGTTACCGTAACACTGCATTGTGCTGTAATGGAAGGATCAGAAGAAACTGCTGTGATCACTGCTGTACCTGAACCCACTGCAGTTACCTTTCCTGCATTGTCCACTGTGGCAACATTTGTATTTGAACTCTGCCAAGTGACCGACTGATCCGTCGCATTCGAAGGCGAGACAGTTGCGGTAAGCGCAGCTGTACTTCCGATGGAAGTAAATGATAATGTTGCTTTATTTAAAGTAATGCCTGTTACCGGAATCACTTCCTTCAAAACGAAATAACCGTAGTTGTACAGCTGGTTTGTATTAGGTGATTCATACAGATCGTATCTGACATTATTTCCTTGTGTCTGAATACCGTAGATCCTTCCGGAGTTGTATTCCGCATCTGTCAGCACTCCTACGGTTGTCAGGTTTCCGGACATGTCGATCAGATATACTCTATTCTCCTGAGATGCTACGAGCTTATCTTCGAAAACATCAAGATGGATATATCTTCCCCAGTATCCGCCCAGATCAATCGTATTCCAATAATCATTCAATGTGGTCAGAACCGAAGTACTTCCGGTATTGCCGTTGAACTTGAAGATATTTCCTGAGCTGTCTGAATAAAACCATGTGTTTCCGATATGAGGAATCTGTGTAATGCAGTCGGCCCAGTAAGCGTTGGGATAATCTGTCAGATAACTGTTATAGATGTTTTCTCCGAATGAATTGACCCAGTCTTTTGCGTCTGTACCGTCGTCCTTAATGTGCCCCGTATCAAGCAGTCCATCCCTGTCCCTCAGGAAATTCGTGTGCTTGCAGCGCATCCGGTATGTTCTGACCGGATCATCCCATGTTGAATCAACGAAATAAGTTGTTCCATCCACAACGACCGTATTCCAGGCATGATTGAAACTGTCACACGAAATAATATCGCTCTCGATACCAACTGTATTCAGCAGGTATTTATATGCCAGTGAATATCCCTGGCAGACCGATGTCCTGTCGATCAAAGCGTTGTAGGCATTGTAATTGGAATATGTAAGATCATATGTATTATCAATGACCAGAACGTCATGAAGATACAGTGCTTTCTGTGCATCGCTCCATGAGGCATCCACACCTGCAATGATCTCATTTACTCTGTTCTCAAATGTTTCGGAATCCGCCCGGGTATACGCCGGATCATATTCCAGGTTTATCGTAAAAATGCAATTATTACTGTTATAGCTATATCTGAATCTATTACTCAGATAAAAGAACTGCGGGTTCGCATTAGTCAGATATCCATACACTTTTGAAGCTTCAGATACCGGAATATTAAATGAGGCTACATTGACAGATGTTCCCCATGAATAAACGACACTCTGAAATAAAGCATTTAATGCAGCGAAATCCGTGCGCAGATCAAACGCAGTAGTCGCATATGCTTCGGAATACTCTTCTTCGTCTTTCAGAATTGCGCCTGCCTGGAGCATATATTCAGAAGCGTCTTCATAGACGATCTCAATAGACTCCGGTTCTATTGTTTCTTCCGGAACAGTTTCCTCTTCAGATACATCCTCTACAGGCAGTTCTTCTGTTTTCTGCGGCTGTTCTTCCTGTGTTTCATCCGAATCGGAAAGATCTTCTGCAGTTAGTTCTTCTGCAGGTTCTTCAGGAAGGATATCTTCTTCCGAATCTTCTGCCGCGGGTTCTTCCTGAATTTCTTCAGGCTCCGGACTTTCCTCGATCGTAACTTCAGATGCCTCTTCTTCCTGAAGTTCATCTTCCAGAATGACCTGTTCTTCTTCCTCTGCAGGCAGTAATTCATCTTCTGCCATTACGGGAATATTCATCTGTGAGATACACAGCAGAATACTGAACAGCCAACTCATTGTTTTTCTTTTCTGTCTGACCATAAAAGCCTCCTCTGGTCTGCAGCGCGACACTTTTTATCAACGATATGCAATGTGATCTTCGGTTTTTTGAATGCTGAAATATGTGATCAATCCGTGGTCAGAAATATCTGATCTATCAGCTCCACATTAAAAAAATTATACCAAACACATCAGCAGTCTGTCTGCGTCAGCCGGCCTATGTCATAAATAAAACACACTGAAATATAGAAATACGAAACAGAAAAAAGCCTCCGCAGATTTTCCCCGATGCGAGTTCTCATATCGCATCCGGTTTATTAATAGGGAGGTATATTTTTTTGTCAGTTTTTGTGCAATTAGATGCAGGTTTATACAGTCGTGCGGATCGATTCACGCATGCATTCACTGATTCCCAGCCTGATCATCGTGCTTGCTGCACCGAAAGTGATCGCATAGCCGGCTTTTGTATCATATACACGGACAGAACCGAGTGACCTGATCTTGTTTGCATTCAGTTTTGTCGGATCATAGAGACTGATGACCAGTCTGTCTGTTGATGAATGCGTCAGCTTAATGTTGTCGATTCCGCCGACAGCATCGATGACACCCTTCACAATATGATTCTTTCTGCCTGTCTGGAAGAGATCCAGCGCAAGGTATTTATAGTAGAACCGCGTGAACAGGAAGTAGACAAAGAAACTGATAACACCTGCTGCTGCGATCATCAGCAATGTCTTCTGCAGGGATGTGAACTGAAGATAGCTCAGCAGTTCAAGCAGTGTACCTGGCAGTGCTGTCAGAGTTGCCCCACCTGCGTAGTTGAAACCAAGATATACACCCATTGCCTGGAACACTCCGAAGAGCAGTCCTGTATAGAGCAGATGGAAGAAGAACAGTGCAGGAGCTGCGAAGAACAATGTGATCTCCAGCGGCAGCAATGTTCCGGAGAAGATCGATAACAGCGAAGTCAGAATGTAGAACATCCTGGTCCTTCTCTTTTCAAAATAGTCAGTTTTCAATGAGTACATTGCCCACAGAAGACCCGGTACCGCAAAGATGTTCAATACATAATACGGTGTAATAAATCTGCCTGTCATTCCGGTCAGACCGCCTACCGCTGCCTGGGCTGTCCAGATATTGACGTCACCGGCAACACTGCCTACTACCATATTCAGCCAGGTACCGCCGTTGCTGCCATACCAGAACGGTGTACGGATCATAGCGCCGATGTTCAGCAGTGAAGTAAATCTGTCAAGTACACCGTAGATCATCAGGTTTACGGGATTAGTCGTATCAGAGGAGATGAATTCAACTGCGGTATGAATGGTCCTGACAGCATACGGCCAGGCATATGCCATGGCAAAACCTGCTGCTGCGGAAAGAATGACCGTGCCGATCACGCACTGTGTGTCTTTCGAGATAAAGGCAAACAGGTTATAGTCGCTCCGCTTCCTCGTACGGTTGTAGTTATAGAGCGCGATCAAGGCAACGATCGCCGCACCGATCACACCTGTCTGCAGCGGATAGTGGACCGCTCCGGCCAGTGTCTTCGCACGTGTCGAGGTAATGGAAAGACCAAGTATTGAGCTGAATGCCGTGGAAGGCAGTGAAGATCCCGCAAAGCACATCGTCATTGTCAGGTATGCAATATATCCGGCAAATGCGGAAAGGATACCTGTAGCACTGCCTGATTTTCTGGTGACCAGACGGAGCATGAAGAATAACGGGAAATTCACGACCAGGAATGTACCGGTCCTGATGCAGACTTCCGCCAGCAGAATGACCAGTTCATTTGACATCGTGAAAAAAACGCTGAATGCACTGTTTGTGAGTATATTACCGATCCCAAGCAGGGTCATCGCAAAATAAAGGATGCCGATGGGAAAAGACAGTATGTCATAAAGAGAATTCCAGTTGCGCATGAAAACCTTCTTTCGTGATGGAACTATTTTACCATGAAATGATTAAAAAACTCCCACCTCTTGTACAAGGCAGGAGTATCTTGTTTCAGTCTGATCAGAACAGGCTCTTCAGTCTTGAGTAATAGGAGACCTTGCGTCCTCTCAGCATGCGTACTTTCAGATTGGAACAGGATGAGATCGTCACCTTTGTTTCATCTGTAAATGTATACACATCTGCATCGGCACCCAGAAGAGCGCCTTTGAAGCTTGTTGCATAGAAATCCAGGACCGTATCGCTTTTCATGATGATCGGTGCTCCGAGGGAACGGTATTTGCTGTGATGAATACCGGCGATCTCACACATCTCGATCAGGTCCAGGCCTTCCTGTATGACTGCTCCGCCCAGGGATCTGTTATATGCGGTACTTCCGAGCTGTGTACACACAAGGATGCCCGTACCTCTGATCTTTTCAAAAGGCACTGTATTGACATATACGTCCAGGACCTGTGTCCTTGCGGCATTCTCGATCCTGATCTCATTGACTGCGTAATATGTTTCTTTTCCTGTATATGCCTGCAGGATCGGATACGTTGCCTCTTCATATTCATGGTTCAGGAACGTCTCCATGAATTCATCATATTCACTGTCACGGTAGTCTGTATAGAAGCCAAGCGTTCCTGTATGGATACCGTAAAAACGAACTTTGTTCAGCTGCTTGAAGAACTGATGCACCGCATAGATAAATGTTCCGTCTCCGCCGACAACAAATACAACATCCGGTTTTTCTTTATCCTCAATATAACCGTGATTATTCAAATCATGCCTGATCTGGTCCTCAAGTGACAGGGATACTTCATCAGGTCTTGTAACTATCGTATACCGTTTCATTATCTCACCCCGTTTAAGTATAACATCTGAATCAGAAAAAGAGCCCCTGCTTCAAGGTGATCTCTGTACTTACACCTTTCAGCGGGAGCTCCTATCATGCATCAGCTGATCTTTGTGCCGGGTTTCAGGCCGTTGACTTCAACGACACCGACGAGGTCATCATTCTTTCCTGCCAACAGCATGCCCTGGCTTTCAACACCGCGGATGACTGCAGGCTTCAGATTGGAGATGACGACAATGTGCTTGCCGATCATCTGTCCGCATGTGTAGCTGCGGGAAATGCCGGAAACGATCTGGCGGACATCTCCGTCACCCAGATCGACCTGCATGATCAGCAGGCTGTCCGCATCCGGATGCTTTTCTGCTTTCAGCACGCGGCCTACCTTCATGTCGACTTTTGCAAAATCATCCATCGTGATCTGCTCAACAACTGGCTTTTCTGCTTTCTTAGCAGCAGCGGCTGCCTTTTTCTGCGCTTCCTGGATCTGTTCTACCTTAGCAGCGACTTCCTTTTCATTCAGACGCTGGAACAGGATCTCAGGTTTTGCTGTAACATGCGTATCTGTTTCAAGCTGACCGAATTCAGCAACTGAATCATAGTCACGCTTCTGTGTACCGATCTGATCAAAGATCTTTTCAGCAGTTACAGGCAGATATGCGCTCAGCAGGACTGCAGCGAAACGGATGCCTTCCAGAAGGTTGTAAAGAACTGTCGCAAGACGGTCTTTCTTTTCCGGATCCTTGGCCAGTGCCCAGGGAGCATTTTCATCAATATATTTATTGCAGCGTGAAACAAGATCCATGATGTCGTCAATGGAATCCGCAACACGGAGTTCCTGCATCTTGGTCTCAACATCAGCGACTGTCTTCAGTGCTTTTTCTTTCAGCTGTTCATCGATCTCTTCAGCAGCGCCGGGATTGGTAACAGCACCTTCGAAGTACTTGTTGGACATGGATACCGTACGGTTGACCAGGTTGCCGAGATTGTTTGCCAGATCGCTGTTGATGCGTTCTACCATCAGCTCGTATGTAACATGTCCATCCTGTGCATAAGGCATCTCATGCAGCATGATATATCTGACAGCGTCCTGTCCGAACAGGTCTACCAGATCATCCGCATAGATGACATTGCCCTTGGACTTGGACATCTTGGAATCGCCTGTCAGCAGCCATGGATGACCGAATACCTGCTTGGGAAGCGGTACATTCAGTGCCATCAGCATGATCGGCCAGTAGATCGTATGGAAACGGATGATATCCTTGCCGATCAGGTGCAGATCTGCAGGCCAGTATTTCTTATACAGTTCATCATGGTTTCCGTCACAGTCATATCCCAGACCGGTAATATAGTTGCTGAGCGCGTCGATCCATACATAGACGACATGATCCGGATCAAAGTCTACCGGGATGCCCCATTTAAAGGATGTACGTGATACGCAGAGATCCTGAAGACCCGGTCTCAGGAAGTTGTTCAGCATTTCATTCTTTCTGCTTTCAGGCTGAATGAAATGAGGATGTGTTTCGATGTATTCGATCAGTCTGTCAGCGTATTTGCTCATACGGAAGAAATATGCTTCTTCCTGCATCGGCTTGACATCTCCGCCGCAGACAGGGCACTTGCCCTCTTCCGTCAGCTGGCTCTTTGTGTAGAATGCTTCACATTCCTGACAGTACATTCCTTCATAATGACCTTTATAGATATCTCCCTGATCATAGAGCTTCTTAAAGATCTTCTGGACCTGCTTCTCATGATAATCATCGGTTGTACGGATGAACTTATCATAGGAAACGTTCATGCAGTCAAACTGTTCCCTGATCACTGCGGCGACGCTGTCAACAAATTCTTTCGGCGTAACGCCCTGGGCCAGAGCTTTTTCTTCTACCTTCTGACCATGTTCGTCGGTTCCTGTCTGAAAACGGACATCATAACCTGTCATTCTCTTATAACGGGCAATGGAATCCGCCAGTACAATCTCATAAACATTTCCGATGTGAGGTTTACCGGATGTATACGCAATTGCTGTTGTAATGTAATACGGCCCCTTATTTTCCATACTGTATGCCTCCTTTGGCTGTGAAAAGAAAAACGCCCCGGGAAAGGACGTCTTGCACGCGGTACCACCTTTGTCTTGCCTGTTACGGCCACTCGATGCGTGTAACGGACGCCTCCGGATCCCGCTCATGATTCACGGAACCGGCTCCAAGGCCATCTTCATCCATTCCATCATACAGACTTGCACCTTCCGTCTGTTCTCTGATAATCCGGAATAAATTACTCTCCTCTTCCCTGCTTTTCCACAACATTATAATAGTTTGCCGTATCTCTTACAACACTTTTCAAAGTTTGACAGACTCGTTCTGCGCTTCTTTCGTAATGCAGAATATGCCTATCCTTACGGTGCTCCGTGCATCATTTGTCACTGATCTGCGCAGTTGTTTTTTGACACACACTGTTTTTTTATAATTTTATATTGCTTTTAATCATAGGCATTCGCGGCAT
>JAFOMZ010000040.1 GCA_017421125.1 Solobacterium sp. | reverse complement strand
TCTGCCTATAACACAAAGGTGATCAGATGCCAGGAAGAACTCAACAATGCGTTCCTGTTCCTGGAGGAAACACTCGGAAGCGGACAGGAAATGCTGATATTTGTAACGGAGCTTTCCATCAATCCAAACACATCGCAGTTCATATTTGAACATGGCTGCGAGAAATATTATGAGCACAATAAACGTCTGATGTTTGAAAACAGACAGGACGAACTGGCAAAGAGGATCGACGCACTGCATCTCAGTGAAGTCGAAACGGCTATATCATGATAGACTGAGTTCAGAAGGAAAAGGAGGACAAAATGGACAAAAAACCTATCAAAATCGTAACGATCGGCGGCGGAAGCAGCTACACACCCGAACTGATGGAAGGCTTTATCAAGAGATATGATCAGGTTCCTATCAGAGAGATCTGGCTTTGCGACATTGAAGACGGAAGAGAAAAACTCGAGATCGTCGGTGCAATGGCACAGCGTATGTGGGATGCCACACCGTACGGTGTTAAGGTTCATCTGACATTTGACAGAAGAGAAGCACTTCCCGGTGCAGATTTCGTCACAACACAGTTCCGTGTAGGTCTGCTGAATGCCCGTATCAAGGATGAAAGAATCCCGCTGTCCTATGGTATGCTCGGTCAGGAGACAAACGGAGCAGGCGGTATGTTCAAAGCTTTCAGAACGATCCCTGTTATCCTCGGCATTATTGAAGACATGAAGGAACTCTGCCCTGATGCATGGCTGATCAACTTCACAAACCCGTCCGGAATGGTTACTGAAGCAGCGATCAAATGGGGCGGCTGGAAGAAGACAGTCGGTCTGTGCAATGTGCCTGTAGGCGCCCTGATGAAAGAACCTCCTCAGTTCGGACTGACAGAGCGTGAGTGCATTCATCAGTTTGCCGGCCTGAACCACTTCCATTGGCATAAGGTAACGGATGCCAAGGGAAATGATCTGACAGACAAGATCATCAGCAACATGTATGATCCGACCGTTGATGACGGTACACCTGCAAATATTTTCCAGTGCAAGTTCCTGGAAGATCATCTGAGACAGATCCAGCTGATCCCGTGCGGATATCACAGATACTACTATATGCATGACGAAATGCTGAAGCATACGATCGAAGAATTCAATACGGTCGGTACACGCGCTCAGCAGGTCAAGCAGACAGAAGCAGAACTGTTCGAACTGTACAAGGATCCGAACCTGAACTACAAGCCGGAGCAGCTTTCCAAGCGCGGCGGAGCTCATTACTCCGATGCTGCATGTGAATGCATCAACTCCATTTATAATGACACAAGAAGACATATGGTCGTTTCCACACAGAACAACGGAGCGATCAGAGACCTGCCGGATGACTGCATCGTTGAAGTTTCCTCGATCATCACAGGCAAAGGCCCGATTCCGATGGCTTGGGGCAAATTCGCACCGAGTGAAAGAGGCTGGGTACAGATGATGAAGGCTATGGAAGAATGCGTCATTGAAGCAGCTATCACAGGCAACTACCGTCTCGCTCTTGCGGCATTTGAAATGAACCCGATGGTTGAACATGGACATGTTGCCCAGACTGTTCTTGATGAACTGCTGGTTGCGCATGAGAAGTATCTGCCTCAGTTCGCTGATAAGATTGCAGAACTCAAGGCTAAGGGTGTTATGCCGAAAGATCCGGTCGTACGCGACCTGATGGCACAGGGCCTGTAATTCAGAGATCCCGGAACGTTGAGCGGAAAAGTGTCTGTCTTTACGGGCGGACACTTTTTGTGCAGATTTCAGATATTTCCCGGGAAACTGAGTAGAATTGTATGCAGGAGGATGACTTTTATGATCGAACTCGGACCATTGTTCCGCCTTCAGTTCCTGATGTTTGCGGAAATGGCTGCAGGATGGGCACTCTGCAGAACAGGTGTATTACAGCCAAAAGACAGGAAGATCCTGTCTGCACTGGTGGTGAATCTGTTTCTGCCCTGCAACATCATTGCGGCATTCAATATGAAGATGAGCGGAGAACTGTTCAGACAGTTCATGACGATACTGATCATTTCCATCCTGATCCAGGTGATGTGTTCGATCGTTGCGGCTCATGCGTACAACCATGAACAGCCGGCTGTCAAAAAGGTACTGCAGTACGCCACTGTCTGTTCCAATTCCGGTTTCCTGGGCAATGCTGTTGCCGAGTGTGTATACGGGTCAATGGGACTGGCGCTGGGACAGATCTACCTGATCCCGCAGCGTATCATCATGTGGTCGGCAGGCATCTCGTATTTTACGGAAGGTACCAGCAGAAAAGACGTGATCCTGCGCATCCTGAAACATCCCTGTATCATTGCCGTAGAACTCGGCCTGGTGAGGATGATCTTCCAGGTCGCTGTCCCTCTGGCGGTAGATTCGGTATTGACCAGTCTGGGCAGATGTTCAACACCTCTGATCATGCTGTTTCTCGGTATGATCCTGGCAGAGACCGGAATCGGAAATATGATCACAAAGCGCAATCTCGGTTTCAGTGTGATCCGTCTTGTCCTGCTGCCGATGGCTGTACTGGCCGGCTGCTATCTCGCGCACATTGACCCGGTGACTGCAGGCCTTTCCGTCCTGCTGACCGCAATGCCTGCCGGAAGTACGACAGCCGTGCTTGCCGAGCAATATAACGGAGACACGGAGTTTGCCGCGAACTGTGTGGTACTGACAACACTGCTGTCGATCGCAGTCCTGCCTTTGTGGGTGGTCCTGCTGCAGAAACTGCTTGGCGCCTGACAGCATCAAAGACTGATGGTCTTAACAACATGAAAACAATGCCGGCTCAGCCGGCATTTATGTGTGTATACAGATCGTCAGCGGACAAATGTGACTTTATTGCCTCTGCGCTCCAAAGGTTTTCTGTTTGGCAGTCCGTCTTCCGTTGCGGGATATCCAAGGGATAATGCCCCATAGACTAGCTCGCCTTCTTCCAGGCCGAGCGACCTCAGATATGGAAGTACGACTTCGTTCTCATTAAGCCATTTCAGCTGGTTGATCCAGCAGCTTCCAAGATCCAGTTCGTTCGCTGCCAGGTACATGTTTTCAAGTGCGCAGGAACAATCGGCGATATTGTTGGAATAGCTTTTCAGGTTCGCTGTCAGGATCAGGACAGGGGCATTGTAATGGAATACATACCCGCCTGCTTTGGATCTGAGGATGGAATTGGCCATGGAACGGTACATGTCTTCTGTGACTTCCATTTTCGCAAATTCGCTCTGTACCATATCAGCCAGAGTCTTCAGGACTTCTTTGTTTTCAATGACAAGAAAATGCACGCTCTGACTGTTTCCGCCGCTTGGCGCATATCTGCCTGCCTGCAGGACCTGATCAAGTTTTTCTTCTTCGACGGGAATATCCTTGAACTGCCTTGTGCTTCTGCGTGTCATGATCGCTTCAAATACATTCATATGATCGCTGCTCCTTTGTTAAGTTCATTATGCCAAATGTTCATCAGATCAGGTGCCATCATGCTTTGAAATGATGTTAAAGTATTATCCGGGCAAATAAGGTATGATTATACAGAGGTGCTGTTATGGGTGAATTTTTAAAGCCGGAAGACTATGTAGAACCGGCATGTCCGCTTTGCGATGATCCGCACAAGGTACAAAGTATACCGCAGCAGCGTATCATTGAAAAAATGGACGAATACATGAGCAGAAGAGATTATGAAGGTGCCGAAAAACATCTTTTATATTGGCTGGAAGAGGCGAAAATGAACCGCGATCTCAGAGGCGAACTGATGCTGAGAAACGAACTGATCGGTCATTACCGGAAAGTGCAGAATAAAGATAAAGCGTTTGAGAATATCGATGCGGCGCTGCAGCTGCTGAATGATCTTGATTTTGAAGGAACAATCAGTTCCGGTACGACCTATGTCAACTGTGCTACAGCGTGCAATGCGTTCGGTGATAACGAGCGCTCATTAAAACTGTTTGAACAGGCGAAAGCTGTCTATGAATCTGCTCCCGCCGTTTCGCCGTCACTGACGGGCGGTCTGTACAACAACATGGCACTGACATGCGCAGCTCTGGGAAAATTCAGTGATGCGCTGGCATTGTACCGGAAGGCAATGGAAGTGATGTCCAATGTGGAAAGCGGTGAACTGGAACAGGCGATCACCTGCCTGAACATGGCTGATACTTTGGAAAAGATGAACGGCATGGAGCAGAGTGAAAACCGGATCTATGAACTTCTGGATCAGGCATATGAACTGCTGAAGGAATCACATGGGGCAGAAGAGGGCTATTATGCATTCGTGATGGAGAAATGTGCGCCGACATTTGCCTACTTCGGGTATTTCATGGCAGCTGAAGAGCTGGAGAAGAAAGCGGAAGAGATCTATGCGCGGGCTTGAACTTTCCAGAGCGTATTTTGTGGAATTCGGCAGGCCTATGCTGGAAGAACAGTTTCCGGAAGTTCTGCCGTATCTGGCTGCGGGTCTGTGCGGAAGCGGATCAGAGTGCTTCGGTTATGATGACGAGATCTCTTCAGATCATGACTTTGAACCGGGCTTCTGCCTGTTTCTGCCGGATGAGGAAACAGTTGACAGACGAACAGCATTCCTGCTGGAACGGGCATATGCAAAGCTTCCGAAAGAATTTATGGGATACAGCAGATCGCTGATGAATCCTGTCGGCGGTGCCAGGCATGGTGTGATAAGAACAGCTGACTTTTTCC
>JAFOMZ010000039.1 GCA_017421125.1 Solobacterium sp. | reverse complement strand
GAACCTGCTGTTCCTTTTCACAGGTCAGTCTTCATCGTCCGCTGACAGATATTGACGCAGATCAACATGCCTTTTCCGGGCAGTTTCCAGCAGTTCTTCATCCGACTCGTGTTTTATTTCCGCCGCTTCAAAAAGCGCTCCGCCGAATCCGCTGCCGAACCAGGCACCAAGGCTGTCATTCTCCAGATCTTCCCTGAGTTTCTCAATATCGATTTTCATATTTCCGGTTTCCTGTATCAGTCTGCCGTTAATGCTCAGGCACGATCTCCCGGTAAGTCCCGTCCGTATTCTTTTCAAACAACGGCAGGACCTGGAGATATGTCAGATCATCGCGTGCTGCTGCCTCTCCTTCCGCCAGTATCGCCGCTTTATGGATCACGGTACCGCCGGCCTGCAGTGCCAGCCGTTCCAGCGCTTCCACAGACTGGCCGGTCGAGATGACATCGTCCACCAGACAGATCTTTTTGCCGCGGATCTTCAGCGCGTCCTGTTCATCAAGATAAAGATGCTGTTTGCCGGTCGTGGTGATCGACTCAAGCTCTACACTTTCAAAGGAGCGCATATATGATTTTACGCTCTTCCTTGCCACGATAAACTCTTTCATGCCAAGACAGCGCGAGACCTCATACGCCAGAGCGATCCCCTTGGCTTCTGCTGTCATGATCACTTCAGCATCCGATACCTTTTCTGCCAGCAGCCTGCCTGCATGGGAGACCATCTCTGTGTCACCTATGACAACGAAGCTGGCATAAGCAAGTGTTTCATTAATGGGCACCAGCGGCAGTTCACGTCTGATGCCGCACACATCGATCGTATATGTATTCTTCATGATTTCTGCTTCCTTCCGCTTCCGACAAAAGCCATCGGCACTAATTCCCGTACGGTCATTTCAACCACATCCGTCATCTCTTCGTTTGACATGATCACGAGAATATCCGGATCAAAGTCGATCAGATACTGACGGCAGAACGAACAGGGTGAAATTGCTTTGGGTGAGTCAGACACGACTGCGATCGCCTCAAATTCCGTATATCCTTCTGACACAGCTTTTACGATCGCAGTGCGTTCTGCACAGATACTCGACAATGTCGTGTGCAGTTCAACATTGCAGCCGGTGAAGATCTCACCTGTTTTTGTAAGCAGCGCTGCGCCTACATGAAAACCGGTATACACCCTTGCCTTATGTCTGGCTTTTGATGCCGTTCTGATCAATGTTTCCTTTAGTTTCTGATCCATATATGCCTCCTGTCAGAAGTCACGCCCCGCAGCCCAATAATAGAGATCAGGATAGATCTCCATGCCGATCTTTTTCTGGAGGGCAAGCGATCTCTCATTGTGTTCCAGCACATGCGCATAAGGGAAACGCATCCGCTCCAGCTGATGACGGATCATTTCCTGTTCCAGTTCCTGCGCGATCCCGCGCCGCCTGTGACTCGGAAGAACGAACAGGAACCCGATAGTGCCTTCCCTGTGCTGCCCGATAAATCCGCATAATCCATGCTCATCTTCAGCCCCGATCATTCCGTCGCTGATGCATTTTTCGATCACACCGGGCTGATTCGCTCCCGGAGCATCATAATGATCCCTGACGAACTCACTGTCTGCCATTGTCAGACGGCGGAAACGGATGCCCGGGATCTCTTTCCGTCCGGTCACCGTCTCTGATGGATAATAGACCATCCATACAGGATTGATGTCGTCCGCAAGTATACCGGCATCCAGCAGTCTGTTCATTTCGTCCCGGTCATCGATCAGATACAGCCATCGGGGATCTGCCTGTATATCCCTGCCTGCCCCGTATGCCAGTCTTTCTTCTTCTTTTACCAGCAGTAATGCTTTTTCATCGATCTGGCAGATCTTTCCTCCGGTATCGTAGAAATCCAGCATATGCCGGAAACGTACGGGATCCCTGCTGATCCACTCTATGATCGATCTTCTTTCCGTCTTATTCATAAAATAAACTATACAGAATTTCCCTGTTTTGTCCATTCTTCAGATTGATCTGTGTTTATGATAACATTGAGCCGGAGGTATCATTATGCGTTACAGTTATGATTATGCATATTTCAAAGCTGCGGCAGACTGGCTGAAAGAACGGATCGATCAGGAACCGGAGATCGCTCTGATCCTCGGATCAAGTCTGGGGCCTTTGTCTCAGCAGATCAAAGACCAGTTGTCCTTTGATTACGCAGATATTCCTAATTTTCTGATTTCTACTGTCAGATCACATGCCGGCAAACTGATCTTCGGAACACTGGCAGGCAAACGTGTCGTCTGCATGTCCGGACGTTTTCACAGTTATGAAGGATATGACTTTGAGCAGCTGGTCATTCCTATCCGTGTTCTGAAGCTCCTCGGTGTCAAAGCTGTTATCCTGACCAATGCCGCAGGCGGCGTCAATACAGACTACAATGTCGGAGATATCATGATCATCAAAGATCATATCAAGCTGAACGGAGGAAGCCCGCTGCGCGGTCCTAATGTTGAAGAATTCGGTCCCCGTTTCTTTGATGTGACCAATATGTATACACCGGAACTCCGTGAACTGGCGAAGGAATGCGGAAAGGACTCCGGACTGACCCTGCGTGAAGGTGTCTATATGTTTATGCCCGGACCGCAGTTTGAGACCCCTGCTGAGATCAGGGCGATCCGTATCCTGGGCGGAGATACCGTGGGTATGTCCACCGTTACGGAAGCATTGACAGCCGCGCACTGCGGCATGAAGGTCCTTGGTTTCAGCGTGGTTACCAACATGGCAGCAGGTGTCCTTGACAGACCGCTGACCTCTGAAGAGGTGACCGTTGCGGCACATGCTGTTGCAGAAAATTTCTCGGCTTATATTGAAAAACTCATCGGGAAAATGAGCCTGCAGTAAAAGCAAAAAAGTACATTTCTGTACTTTTTCACTGAGTTCATTTTTTCGTAAATTCAAGCAGTGCAGGAAAGAAGTATTTCTTCCCCTGCTTTTTTTTGATCTCATCCCAGGCTGTGAGGATCCTCAGGGCTTCTGCTCCGGCCAGTGATGATCTGTCTTCGCCGGATTTGTCTGCCCATTCCCCGGTGATCCTGTTGGCTACAACAGAAGCAATCATTCCTGTACGGACACCGAACAGTCTGCCGAATGTCAGCAATGTCGCAGCTTCCATTTCAAAGTTCAGAACTCCGGCAGAGATCATATCCTGGAAGAAAGCTTCCCTGTCGCTCCGTTCATATCCCCCGTACGCGGGCCTTGCCTGTCCGGCATAAAAACTTGCGCACGTACATCCTGTGCCGACATGATAAGTGAATCCAAGATTCTCACATGCCTGTATCAGGGCCATAGTGACTTCCGGGTCCGCAGCAGCCGGATACTGATCGATCACATACATACCGGATGTACCGTCAAGTCTTACACAGGCATCATTGATGATCAGGTCTCCTGTTTGGATATCCGCCCGGAGCGCGCCTGTCGTGCCGACACGGATGATCGCATCCGGATGGTATGGCAGAAGGTTCATGATCGGTGTTTCAAGACTGGCGCCGCCGATGCCGTGTGATACGGCAGTGATCGGTGCACCTTTATATGTGCCGCTGGCAACCATAAATCCCCGTTCACGCGGCCACAGCCTGGCCCCTTCATCCCACTGGCCTGCCATAAGCCTGACACGGTCAGGACTTCCCGGCATCAGTACTTTCGGATTGACTTCTGTTCCTGCATAGAAATTGCCGTTGCCGACATCAGCATCTTTCAGATTTCTGCGTTCTTCTTCAACGATCCTGGTCATGTTGCTGGTCCTTATCAAAATATGCTGAAAGATTGTACGGTGAGAAGATCCCTTTATCAGTAACGATCCCGTCTATCAGTTTGGGCGGAGTTACATCAAACGCCGGATAGAATCCTTTGATCCCCTTCAGTGTGTGATTGTATCCCATGGATTCCAGGACCAGATCCGGATCTCTCAGTTCGATCTCAACGTTTTCCATAGTCGGGTGCCCGGGATTGGGTGTTCCTGTTGTGAAGTACGGTATTCCCCAGTAACGGGCTGCCAGCGCGATCTGAAATGTACCGATCTTATTTACGACATATCCGTCCATGGTGATCACGTCGGCTGCTGAAGTGAATACATCTACATGTTTTTCGTGCATGACAAATGCCGGCATATTGTCCGTAATGATCGTCGTGTCGAATCCCATGTCATAAGCTACGCTGGCTGTCAGCCTGGCTCCCTGGTAATACGGCCTGGTTTCCGGACAGATCATTTTGATCTCGCTGCCGCGCTTACGGCATTCCCTGAGCAGTGTTCCGATGATCGTTTCAGCAAAACACTGTGTCATAACGGTGCCGTTATGCGGGATCTTGTCCGCAAGATGTTTTGCGACAAGGTCATACTTATCGTAGGTTTCGTTCAGTCTGCAGACAGCTTCATCAAACAGTTTTTCCGGCATATCCTGAAGGGACGTTCCAAGTTCAAGCTCCCTGTTCAGGCGCTTCATTGACCTCTGCGTCACGGCTTCCATCTTTTTCACTGTTGTCGGTCTTGCGTGAGACAGCGTATACGCTGCCTGTTCCATGTATGCCCTGAATTTTTCCTCATCCAGGTTCGAAGCTTCATAAGCTGCCAGAGCCATACCCATCATGGCTGCAGTATACGGTCCGCCGCTCTGGGTGACCATGTCAGCGATCGCCCTGGCAACTTCTTCATGCCTGGTGCATGTAACATATGTAGTTTCCACCGGATAGATCCTGCGGTCAAGAATACGCACTGTACCGTTTTCATACCATGCGATATTCTCATATCTCAGCAGGAATCCGATCTCTTCATCAGCTCTGTACATAACTTCCCTTTCTCAATGCTTCTTCATAGCCTGAATCATTTCTTCACTCATCAATACAACGGGAAATCCGTTGGAAAGCGCGTGACTGTAGATCGTTGCGGCATCCTCCACATATGTTGCGCGGATGTGCGCCTGCTGAAGTGAACCGCCGACTGCGCAAACACCGTGATTTGCCATCAGACATGCATTTCTTCCGTCTTTCGTCATGGCTTTCACAGCATAGATCCCAACCTCATCCGTACCGGGGAGTGCGAACGGCGCGACCGGTACATCCCCGCCGAGAAACGGAACCATTTCGATCAGGATCACAGGGATCCCGATATTATTGACCGCAAATGAGGTCGCGTAAGGTGAATGCGTATGCACGACCGAGCAGACACTATCCATGGATTTGTAGATCTCAGCATGAAGCCGCCACTCGCTGGAAGGCTTATGTGTACCGTCCTTCACAGTCCCATCGGGAGTGATGACCATGATATCATCGGGCGTCATCAGTTCATACGGATAAGAACCCGGTGTAATATAGATCAGTCCTTCTGTCCGGTCATAATAACTCAGGTTGCCGCTTGTTCCGGCAAACAGCTTTTCTCTGTAGCACGCAAGTGTTTCCGCGCATACAGCTTCTTTGTATTCCTGCCTGATCATTTCAGACCTCCAATGATGCCAGCGCATCAAGCGCGACCAGGATCGAATTTTCAACACCCTCCTGAACGACGCTCTCGTCAGGCTGGTACTCGCTGGCGTCGATCAGTTCAAACGCAGGCGCGTCAGCTGTCAGAATGCCTCCGGCTTTGACGCCGTAGATACCCGCAAGTACAAGCAGCGGTGCCAGTTCATTTTCCATGGCTTTGACATTCGCTTTCGCGTATACTTTGACATTTGAACCTGTCAGGCTGCCGTAAAGAAGCGCATTGGTCATCGTGATCCCCTGAAAGTAAGGAATGCCGCGGGCTTCTGCTGCGTGATCAAGCGCTTTTACCATGTCGGTATCGCAGACAGCGGGGTATCCTGCAGGAACCATTTTTTCACTGACACCGTCATCCCGGCAGGCTCCGGTCGAAATAATGATACTGCCGGCAGTGATCTCCTTCTGCATTCCGCCGCATGTTCCGACCCTGACGATCGCCTTGATGCCGATCTTCATCATGCTTTCAAATGCTATAGCAGCGCCGCCTGCACCAACACCATGCGATATGACATTGACCGGAACACCTTTCCATTCACCGTAATATGTATGAAATTCCCTGTTCAGCACAAGACATCTGCTGTTGTCGAGCATGCCGGCGATCTTTTTTGCCCTGGCCGGATCACCGCATGTCAGTACACGATCTTCAAGCTGGCCTTCGCTTAATCGTATGCAGGGATATACTGTTTCTTTTTCGCTCATTTCATTTTCCCCTTTCTGATATGATGTCTGTTTTCCCTCCGGTACTTAATGTAGCCCGACACCGCCATGATCAGGATCGTCATGATGTAAGGGAAAGAAAGTGTGATCTGACCGTTGATGTAGCTTTGCAGTGCAATAGAGGATGCTACTGCCGTGCCGAAGAACAATGAAGAAAGGATCGCTCCCAGCGGATGCGCACCGGCCAGTGAGGAAGCAGCCATAGCCATGTAGCCGCGTCCGGCTGACATGCCTTCCGTAAAGATAACGACATTTCCCATACACAGCGCTACGCCGCCGAGTCCGCAAAGAATTCCGGACATCGTTACGGCAAGGATCTGTGTCATGTCGACCTTCGTACCGAGAGAACGCGTTGCTTCCTTATTCAGGCCGACAGACATAACATGGAATCCCGGGACTGTTCTGTAAAGAAAGATAAAGATCAGTACCGCTGCTATATACCCGAATACATCAAGATACGTCAGGTTCTTGAACATCCCGTATAGTACAGGCATGGATTCCGGGAAATTCGGGATCTTGTGCAGTCCGACCATTCCGTTTCCTGTCAGGGAGCCCCTGGTAGCAAACAATACATACAGCATATAAGACGTAAAGCTGGAAACAAGCAGATTCATTGATGTACCGACGATCATGTCCTTGGCTTTCAGTTTGACCTGGAAAACACCTACAATGAATCCGACGATGCCTCCGGCAGCTACACCGGCAAGCATGCTGAGCAGGATACTGTGCGTATAGTAATTCACGGAAATTGCGGCAAACGCTGCGATCAGCATCTGGCCTTCAAGTGCGATGTTGAAGACATTTACCTTGTTGCAGAGCAGACATCCGAGTGTAGCGAACAGGATCGGCGTAGTCATTCTCAGAATCGAATTAATGATCGAGATCAGATAAGCACTGGTCATAATTACGCAGCCTCCTTCGCAGGTGTCTTATTTCCTGTTTCTTCCTTCTTTTCTGAACGCTGCTTTTTTCCTGCTCTGAACAGATGGATACCGATGTTGATCGATACGAACAGCATGATCGAAGAAGTAATGATATCGGCGATCTGCAGCGGGATACCGAAGTCTCTCTGCAGAGCCTGTCCGCCGATCGTCAGACCGGAGAAGAAGATCGAATAGAACAGGATCGCAAACGGATTGTACTGGCCGACCAGGGACGCCATCAGGCCTGTCCATGCATAACCTGAACTGGCGATCATATTTGAACTGTAGCGGTACTTTGTGCCGAAGACTTCCACGAACCCGGCAAACCCGGCGATCGCGCCGGAAAGCGCCATCGTCAGATACATTACCCTGCGCTCACGAACGCCTCCGTATTTGGCAAAGTTCGGATTGAATCCGCTCATCTTTGATTCATATCCGAATGATGTATAATTCATCACCAGATATACAGCAATTACCGTCAGTACAGAAAGTATGAAACCTGTGCTGAGCTGTCCGTTGGAAAACAGACGTGTAAACTTCAGGCTGTCATCGATGAACATCGTCTGGTTGGCGTTGACGCTGGAAGTATCCTTCAGCGGGAAACTGACCAGATATGTGGAAAGATAATTGGCAATATAATTCATCATCAGGGTCACCATGATCAGGGATACATGGCTCTTGTCCTGAAGGAATGTCGGGATCAATGCGTACAATGCGCCGGCTGCACATGCGCCAACGCATGCGCAAAGAGTAACCAGGAATGCCGGGCCCGGCATATACAGGCCGATGATGATGGCTGTAATGCCTCCGCATACCATCTGGCCTTCGATTCCAAGGTTAATATGTCCTGCTCTCCAGGCAACAGCACCCGAAATGCCGCACATGATCACCGGAGTTGCCTTTGTCAGTGTCTGATTCAGATAATTCACATTGATAAATGACTTATCGAACATGACCGAATAAACCTTCAGAGGATCATGTCCGGAAAGAAACATGATCAGCGCCCCCAGGAGCAGTCCAAGGATCGTTGCGATCACCGGCAGGGAGACAGTATTCAATAAAGCCGCCAGGCGTCCTGTATCTTTACGCTTCATTCAGTTTACCTCCCATCATCAGCAGGCCGAGGCTTTCTTCCACGGCATTCTCACGTGTAAATTCACCGGCGATCCTGCCATCATACATGACATAGATCCTGTCAGACAGAGACATTACCTCACTCAGTTCAGAGGATACCAGGAGGACACAGTCTCCTGCTTTCTTTTTTTCCAGCAGTGCATGATGCACATATTCGATCGCGCCTATATCAAGACCTCTTGTGGGTTCTGCGGCGATCAGGAACGGAGAGTGCTGCATGACCTCTCTTGCCAGTACGACCTTCTGCGCGTTGCCGCCGGACAGTTCTCCCATTTTCTGGAATACAGATGTATAACGTACGTCAAAGTCTTCCAGTGTTTCCGAGACAAATGAATGTATTTTTTTCTTGTGAAGCCAGCCTCCGGTAGATAGAGGCTCTTTATTATGCAGGTACATGATGCATGTCTCTTCGAGCGTTGCTTCCCTTGCGCATCCCCACAGATATCTGTCTTCCGGAATACAGGAAAGGCCCGAATCACGTATATCCCGCGGCGGAAGATTCGTCACCTCAATGCCGTTGATCTTCACACTTCCGGATTCCGCAGGGAGCAGTCCTGTGATCGCCCGGATCAGTTCGGACTGTCCGTTGCCTGATACGCCGGCTATGCCGACGATCTCACCTCGGTCTACATGCATGGATAACCCGTCGACCGCTTCTTTACTGCCGGCACCGGTCACATGCAGGTCATTCACTTCCAGGCATACCGCTCCTTTTTCCACTTCCGGTATCACAGTGTTGGTCAGCTGCCTGCCTACCATGAGGAAACTGAGTTCATCAAAGTTTGTCTCTTTGATCGGCATATTGCCGACGACCTGACCATGGCGCATGACTACCACCCTGTCTGCCACAGCAAAAACCTCATTCAGCTTATGTGTGATCAGGATGATGCTCTTTCCCATTCCGGCAAGCGTACGTATCGTATCCAGCAGCTGATTGGTCTCCTGCGGCGTCAATACTGCTGAAGGCTCATCAAAGATCAGGATCTCTGCCTCCTGATAAAGGACCTTCAGGATCTCGATGCGCTGCTGCAGGCCAACAGGACAGTTCTTCACTTTTTCACGGGGATCGATATAAAGTCCGTACTTTTCACAGAGTTCTTCCGTGATCCTGATCGCTGCCGTTCTGTCGAAGAACATACCTTTTCTGGGTTCCTTCGAATAAACAATGTTTTCCGCAACGGTAAACTGCTCGATCAGCATGAAATGCTGCTGAACCATTCCGATCCCTTTGCCGATCGCATCCAGCGGGTCATGGAACCTCTGTTTTTCTCCGTTGACATAGATATCTCCTGATGTCGGCTGCTCAAGACCGTACATGATCTTCATCAATGTACTTTTGCCTGCCCCGTTTTCGCCGACAACAGCCAGGATCTCACCCTTGTTCAGTTCAAGAGAAACCTTATCATTAGCAATTAAAGTTCCGTAGACTTTCGTAATGTCTTTCAATTCTACCAATGGCATTCTGTCTGCCTCACCTTCTTTAACTGTGTATATTATACTATCTGCGTGCTTCAAATGATTAAGCGGGAAGCCTTTTGACTTCCCGCCTGTCTGTTTCGGAATAATCAGTCGTTGATCTTCGGATATTCGTATGTAGAAGAATCCGGAGCAGTAAGGTCGATCTTTCCTGCTTTCAGGTCTTCTGCAGTTGCTTTCAGATCAGCGATAATATCGTCTGTCAGTACATCAGCACGTGTTGAGAGTTTGGAATCTTTTGTTACCCATACTGCACCGATCGTGTCTTCTTTAATGCCCAGGTTAACATCAGCCGGATCCCAGTTTCCTTCGCTGAATTTGTCCAGTACGTATTTAACAGCATTGTATGTGTCTTTCAGCTGGCAGCTGATGACATTATCACCATAGTCCGTCAGGTCTTCATCCTGTCCGGATGTGTAGAAGCCGAGTTCCTCAGCAGCATCAAATACGCCGTAGTCTCCGCCGGCACATGCAGCATTGATAAATTTGCAGCCAAGTGCAGCAAGCTGTTTTGCCAGTTCGTTAGCCTTTTCAGGATCGGAATATGAACCGACATATCTGAATTCAAATCTGGCATCAGGATCAACAGAGAGAACGCCCTGCATGAACGGATATCTCCAGCCTACCCAGCCGGACTGGCCTTCCATAGCATGGACAGCGCCGTAATTGTGAGATTCACCGTTTGTAACGAGAGCTGCCATTCTGCCGATCAGATAAGCACCGCTTGCCTCTGTGAATGTAACGTCCATAACGTTGTCCAGACCGGAATTGTCATCAACAAGTGCATAGGACGCAGCATCCGGGAATTCTGTTGCAACTGCCTTGATAGCAGCTGTTGCCTGCCAGCTCAGACCGAGAATAAGATCATAGTCTTCCTGAGCAAATGCTCTGGCATTGGTTTCATAGTCTTCATCAGCACCGCATTCTGCGATCGAATAATCCCAGCCATATGATTTTGCTGTTTCTTCAAAGCCGGCAATACCGTCATCAATAAATGCGGAATTACCTTTGAGGTTTGTAACCAGGGCAACGCGAAGCGGTTTTTCCTGTTCTGCTGCTGCTGCAGTTCCCTCAGGTTTTGCTGTTTCTGTTGTTCCGGATGCTGATCCGGAACTGCAAGCTGCCAGGGATACACCCGTCAGCAGTGCAAGAGATGCTTTCAAGAGCTTTTTCATTCTTACCTCCCAATCTGTAAGCGTAAATGCCTACTGCTTTGACTAAAGCAACGTTATTATAATTGACAGCGAAAAAAAGTTCTATATAATCCACGGTTTATTTAGCCGATCATCTCAAGTCACATTGTAATCACATATTCTTTTTCATGATGCAAACTGATCACGATGTTATTTTCATAAGCCGGTATTTATTCTTTGCGGTGATCATTTCGTCTCCTGAGCCATGGCAGGAAATGCTCACGATAAAGAAACATCACGATCGCCATTGCAGGTATCGCAAGCAGAATGCCTGCCGCCCCATAGATCTTTCCCAGTATGATCGTAGAGATCAGTGTCAGGACAGCCGGAATACCCAGTGTATTGCCGAACATCTTCGGTTTGATGACATATCCATCGATCGTCTGCAGTATGATCGTCAGGATCAGGAAATACAGCGCGTATACCGGACTGTCAAATACAAGGATAACAGCACCGATCACGGCACCGATGATCGGGCCGAATGTCGGCAGCAGGTTCGTTACGCCGGCAACGACCGAGACCAGGGATATATACGGCATTCCCAGAAGCAGCATTACGACAGCATTGATCACACCGACGATCAGCGCGTCCAGGAGATTGCAGCCGATATAAGAGATCAGGATCTCATGGCAGCGCAGAAAGAAAGCGTTGTGTTTTTCAAAGCTTTCCTGTGTAAGAAATGCCTGTCTGAACTCCCTCACGCTTCCCATGATCCGTTTCTTATCAAGCAGCAGGTACATTGCAATGATCAGGCCGATCACGATATTGACGATCGTACTGCCGATGTTGATCGTCGTATTGACGATCTGGGCAGCATTGTCTTTGATGTAATTGACGATCACATCAACGCCCTGATCCAGATATCCCGTCAGCATCGTCAGGTCCAGATGCAGGTCCATTCCGATTTTGTTCAGACTGCTGATCAGATTATCGATGGCTGATTCATCGGACATCACTGATATGAGGGAGCTGACACTGCTGATGACAGCCGGGATGATGATCCCGAATGCGCCGATGATGATCAGCAGAAGACATAAAAACGCTGAAGTGACACTCAGCATCCTTGCACTGCCTTCAGACTTTTTGCTGAATACTTTCTGTTCAAAAAACCTGACTGCAGGTTCCAGCAGATAAGCCATGATGATGCCTGCCAGCACAGGCTCAAATATCTTGAGCACTCCCGACATCCATGAAAAGATCTTTCCGGCATGTGTCATAAGCATATACAGCAAAACCCCGCCGCAGACAGCGGTCAGGTTTCCAAACCATCTTTTTTCGAGCAGATCCTTTATCCGGTCCATAACTGTGCTCTCCTTTATCTGTCAGTATAGCACGCAAAAAACAAACACAGACACTGTGCGGTCAGATATACAAAGAAATATAAACGTAAAAACTGTTTTGTGTATGCACAGATGTCAGATATATATCCAGGCACACCGGATCATTTCCGGAACAGGTACAGATAAGCACCGTAGCCCTGTTTCTCCAGTTCTTCATACGGAATGAACCGGAGCGAAGCGGAATTGATGCAGTAGCGCAGCCCTCCGTATTCCAACGGTCCGTCAGTGAATACATGACCGAGATGCGATCCTGAACCGGAGCTTCTGACCTCTGTCCGGATCATTCCGTGACTGAGATCCCTGCGCTGTGCTACAGCGTCCTGTCTGACCGGTCTGGTAAATGCGGGCCATCCGCAGCCGGAGTTATATTTATCCATTGATGTAAACAGCGGTTCCCCGCTGACGACATCAACATAGAGGCCTTTTTCAAAGAAATCATCATACCTGCCGGTAAACGGATATTCCGTTGCGGCATTCTGTGTTACTTCATAGGACAGATCGCCGATGCGTTTTCTCAGTTCCTGTTCTGTTTCTGTTTTCTGTTTCTTCTGATCATTCATACATATCCGGCTCCCTCTTTTCACGCTGAAGCCGCCGCTTCATGTCCGATCTTCTCCAGCGTATCCTTCAGGATCTCCTGTCTCAGATCTTTCAGCCACTGTGAGAATCCGACCGTGTCAAACGCGTATGTTTTGTTCAGCTCATATTCATTATCCGCCCATGTGCTGATCGGTGACTCGTTATGCTGGATCAATGCCTCCAGCTTATCCAGCGCCTTGTACAGTTTTGCCTCAAGCGTCTGCTGCGCTTCCATTTCGGCGTACAGATCAGCCATGCGGACGGATACCTCACGCGGAAGTGCTGCCACCCATTCATTCAGCAGTTCATCTTCTGTCCTGCGGTCGGAATCTGTTTTCAGAAAGGTCGGGATGTCACCCGTAAAGCATTCCCCGAGATCATGGATCAGGCACATCCTGATCACTTTATTGATATCGGCTTCGGGAAACACATCCTCGAGCAGGAATGCCATCAGGGATATCCGCCAGCTGTGCTCGGCAACGCTTTCCCTTCTTCCGTTTGTTGTAGTACAGTGACGTTCTGCATCCTTCAGACGTTCCGCCACATGCAGTATTTCGAGAAATTCCCTCTGATCCATAGCGCGATCCTCCTGTTCCGGCATTTCACTGCATTCATCGTAACATAACAAAAGCGGGATCTCTCCCGCCTTTGCATCAGTTTCCGTACAGTACCTTCGCCAGTTCGGAATCTTTATCCAGTATGATCGTTTTGTTCTCTCCGTGCATGGATTCCTTCAATGCGTCCAGTGATCTGGCATATTCATAGAAATCTGCCTTTTCCGGTGTATTGTAGGCTTCCTGCAGGATCTTCATGTATTCCTCTTCGCCTTCCGCTCTGAGGATCGCTGCCTGTCTTTGTGCTTCCGCTTTCAGAACCGTAACTTCCCTGTCGGTCTTGTTGCGGATCTTCTGTGCTTCCGAAGCACCGCTTGCGGTGTAGCTGGCTGCGATGTTGTTGCGTTCGGAGATCATGCGTTCGTAGACCGCTGATTCATTATCGCTCGGCAGACCGAGGATCTTGATCTGGGATGTGACGATCTCAATACCATACTGTCCGATGTCGGAGTTGGCCTCCTTTGTGATCATGGATGTCATGCGTTCGCCTGTTGCGGCGATGATGTCATCCTGGTTCATGGAAGAGATCGTATTCTTCAGCGCATTGTAGACAGCAGCTTCGATACGTTCTTCAGCGCGGTTTGCCGAAGCATTCAGTGTTCTGATGTATGCCTGCGGACTGGTCACTCGCCAGAGGACGAAGTTGTCCGCGATCATGGATTTCTTGTCACGGGTGATGACATCCGATGCCGGAATATCATACAGGATCGTTCTTGCCGAGATGATCTCGGTCGTCTGCAGGAACGGGATGCGGAACTTGAGGCCCGGTGAATCTTCGATCCTGACGATCCTTCCCAGCTGTCTGACAACTGCGTACTCATTCAGTTCGACCGTATAGGCTGAAGCGGAAGCGATCAGCAGCAC
The DNA here is from genome assembly GCA_017421125.1 of Solobacterium sp. Taxonomy (GTDB): domain Bacteria; phylum Bacillota_I; class Bacilli_A; order Erysipelotrichales; family Erysipelotrichaceae; genus Bulleidia. The sequence continues at coordinate 9,268 of JAFOMZ010000039.1, read as the reverse complement.
TGCAAGTACTGCGATGTATTTCAATGCTTTTTTCATATCAGTTATTACCTCCTGCCGTGTCAAAGCTTTCCAGCGGCATCAGAGTCTGTGTATTGCCGTCTGTCACGATGATCTTGAGATCGGGAAGCACTTCTTCCATCGTCTCATAGAACATTCTCTTCTTGGTGATCAGCGGGAACTTCTGGTATTCTTCATACATTTTGACGAATCTGGCTGCCTGGCCTTCCGCTTCGGCAATCCTTGCGGTTTTGTCGGCTTCGGCTGCCTGTATGATGCGGTCTGCCTCTGCCTCAGCATACGGGATCTGTTCATTCCTGTAGCGGTTGGCGTCATTGACGGCTGTTTCTTTGCCCTGTCTGGCTGTTTCAACTGCTTTGAACGCCTGGGCAACTTCGAGTGTCGGAGGCTCGGAATCCTGCACGGAGACATTCACGATCTGCATGCCGATCTGCTTTTCAGACAGTTCCTTTGCGAGCATTTCCCTGATCTCCTGCTGGATCTGGCCTTTGCCCGTCGTCATGACTTCATCGACCGGATAGTCTGTAACGGTCGCTCTGATGCAGGACAGCGCTTCATTTGCAAGGATCAGTTCCGGATCGTTCGTATTGAACAGATAAGCAATGGGATCACTGACCTTGTATTCCAGGTAGAAGTCGATGTTGATCAGGTTGAAGTCAGATGTGATCATCTTGGCGTCAGAGTCGATCGCGATGTTCTGTCCGCCGCCTTCCACCTGATAGCCGATCCCGAAACCGTGTGTCGTCATATCCACTTTCGTCACATGTTCCGCGAACGGGATCTTGAAATGGAAGCCTGCTGAGTCAACTCTCTGGACTTTGCCGAACATTGTCACAACAGCCTGTTCATCCTCACTGACGCTGTAGAAGGAAGACATTCCAGCCATCAGCGCAAGGACCAGAACCAGCAGCGGGATCACCTTCTTCCCAAGCTGTTTCAGATCCGGTGCCTGACGGGGACCGGTGAACTGTACACCGCCTGTTTTAAATGCTTCAAAAATGTTTCTGTTCATGCTTACCTCCAAAAAAACAGATACAGTATTGAACTGTATCCTGATTACAATCGTTCTTGTCCCCATACACAGTTCAATAAGCTATGTATGAGTCTCACAATCTTGAGCAGACCAGGCATTCGCCGTGATGGTGATCTGCTCTGCGGATATCCTCCGCACGTTACTCCCTCATTACTGATATCATCATAGCAGATTCGTACGCCATGTCAATAGATTTAGTGAATTAATTCACATTCGTCGATTATTTTTGAAAGTCCCTCTTTCGACTTTATTCTTAGTGAAAGTCCCTGTTTACGATAATTCACGGGGAATTTGAACATAGAAGAACAATATGCAGGATATAATGCAACGATAAAGCGATTTACGATGATGCTTTGTATGTATATGATTCAGACAGAGATATGTGCCGGGAATAACTGAAGGGAGGGAAAATTTATGAGTGCCCGTGCATATAAACAGATGACCTTTGATGATCGTGTAATTATCGAAAATCAGCTGAATGTACCTGGTGTTACACTAAAACAGATTACCCAAATACTGAACAGGGACGGAAAAACAATACGATATGAAATCAAAGGACACAGATGTGTTTTTCTGCGTGCTAACCAAAGAAACAAATGCGGCAGACAGAATAGTTGTGAGACAGTACGGTTATGTACTCACTGTATAACCGGTCTTTGCAAATTTTGTCGTTTTAACAACTGCAATGATCTGTGTTCAAAGTTTGTCAGCGATCCTCACTGTGAGAAACTGGATCGGTTTCCCTTTGTCTGTTCCAATTGTTCTGAGTTGGGTAAATGCAAAATGCCGAAGTATTTCTACAAAGCTCAGCACGCGCAGGCTGAGCGTGATTCCAATGTCCGTGTATGGAAAACCGGACCGCAAAAATCAGAAGCCGAGATGAAACCGATTATCGAGGCATTTCAAGACGGTGTCAGCCGCGGAATAGCTCCTGCTGTTATCATTCATGAGAATAGTCTTGATTTATCAGTTTCGACTTCTTACAGGTATATCCACCATCGACATATGGGTGCAGTTATGCCAATCGATCTGAAGAGAGCTGTCCGTTATGCACCACAGGACAGATCTTCTCCCAAAACAACACCGGTTAATTACGATTTCCTTAAAGGAAGAAAGTATGAGGACTTCTGCAGTGCTCTGCTTACGTGGAGTCCGACAGTAAATATCTGGGAGATGGATACCGTGATCGGTAAGAAAGGCACTGAAAAATGTGTTCTCTCGCTTTTGTTCCGAAAAACCAATCTGCAGCTGTATTTCCTGCTTGAGTCACGTACTGAACTCGAAGTGCAGCGTGTGATGGATGGTATTAAGCTTTATCTCGGTCCAAAATGTTTCTCTGAGACATTTACAGTGATCCTTACAGACAACGGTTCTGAATTTCAGGATCCTGTTAATCTTGAAACTGATCCCAATACCGGTGAAAAACTGATCTCCATCTTTTACTGTGATCCGCGTCATAGTGAGCAGAAAGGGAAATGTGAAAAGAATCATGAGCACTTCCGTGAAATGGTTCCTAAAGGCGCTGATATGACTCCTCTGACAAGGAATGACATCAGATCAGTTTCCAATAATGTCAACAATTATCCCAGAAGAGATCTGAACTTCAAAACTCCATTAGCTTTATCAATGGATCTATTATCAAAAAAGGTGTTTGAACTTAACAGGCTTCAGTCCCTCAATCTGAATCAAGTTAATCTAACACCTATCATTCGCTGATTTTTTTGCCGGCATGTATCTCTCCTGTACGCAAAGGACTTTCGCTAAAAATTCTTCCGTTTATATGACGAAAGAACACCTTTAATGCGGCCAAATCACAGCTCTGTAACTAATAAATACCACATTTTTAAATACTTTAGTACTCGCTCTTCTCTGTTTTTCAGTGTTTTTTAGGGACTTTCACTGATAAGGGACTTTCTTTAGAAATTGACCATTAATTCACATTACTGTTATTCATACACAATGTGCGCACACGCAGAGTATATTCTGTGAAAATACCGCCAGCCTTGCGTAAAATGATGACAGAGAGGCATCGGTACATATGAACAATAAGATACGATTCGGAATCATGTCATGCGCTTCCATCGTCCCCCGCTTCGTCAGGGGACTGGAATTATGCGGTCTGGGAGAAGCTGACGCGATCGCTTCCAGATCGCTTGAAAAGGCCCGGAAGACCGCGGAGGAGCTGAATATCCCGCGTGTATACGGAAGCTACGACGAACTGCTGGAAGACGATACCATTGAGGCAGTCTATATCCCGCTCATCAACAGCCTGCATGCCCAATGGGCTGAAAGATCACTGGCTGCCGGAAAGCATGTCATCATGGAGAAACCGTTTGTCCTCCATGAAGAACAGGCTGTCAGGCTGGCACAGCTGGCCGAGGAAAAAGGCCTGTTCATCACGGAAGCGGTAAAGACCCCTTTCCTGCCTGTCTTTGCGGACATCAGGAAACTCCTCGACAACAGATCCCTGGGTGAGATCAGGTTCATGCATTTCCGTCAGTCCTATACAGGCGGATCATACATTGCCGGCTGGAATACGGAAAAAGAAACAGGCGGCGGTGTTCTTTACGCCAATGAAGCATATTTCTTTCACATGACAGAGTTCCTGGCAGGCAGGATCATATCCTGCAGCGGGTCCGCTTCCTTTGGTCCGTCGGTCGAAGACCAGTGCTCCCTCACCGCAGTGACGGAAAACAATGTTCTCTCATCCTTCTTTGTTTCATCCAAGGTACTGTTCCAAAACGGTCTGACCATATATCTGGATCATGGCAGGATCGAAGTACCGGACTTCTGGAAAGCATCTGAAGCATTCGTTTACGAGGACGATGAGCTCAAAGAACATATCTCCTATCCCTGCCGATATGAATTCCGGTATCAGCTGGAACACTACTGCAGCCTGATCAGGGACGGCCGTACGCAGAGTCCCGTGACGCCTGTTTCCAACAGCGGCCGTTATATCGGAATGTGCGAAGAACTGTACAGGCAGTGGGAAAAAGACCGTTTGTGAATCTTAAACTTTCGCGTCTTTCTTCACATATTTCTGCGGTACATGTGAACTATATTATTTTTGACCGATAGTCAAAGGAGTGCCTATGTTAAGAAGGTTTTTGAAATTTGCTGTAGTGGCTGCCGCAACAGCGGTCATATCTGCCGCTACGTATGTATCATCCGTAAAACTTGCGGAAGCTACGGAAAAGATGCTGGAAGACAGAGAAAGATCCAAAAAGGATACTCAGTCTGAAGACAGCACGGAAAACAGCGGACAGGATCAATAAATTCATACCTGTTCAGCAGCCGGATATGATGTCCGGCTGTTTTTTTACTGCGCGCAGAAAAACGGCGCATCGTGTGCGCCGTGATCAGAATTGATATGTGGATTATTTGCTGTTGGTGCAGTGGCCCCAGTAAAGTGTGGAACCGTGCAGTTCATAGCCGGAAAGGCTCTTCTGTACGAGAATGGAATTCTTCGGCTGGTAAAGCGGAACGATATATGCCATTTCGTTGACCAGATAGTCTTCTGCTTCGTGGCAGATGTTGAGTGCTTCGGGAATGGAGCCTGCCCACTTCGCGTCAAGCATCAGCTGGTCAAACTTCTCATCGGAAACTGCCGGTACGACCTGCATGTCTGTTGTCCAGACATCAAGAGCGGTGATCGGATGGGTCGTTCCGAGACCGTATCTGCAGAGTTCAAACAGACCCTGGTCGAACTGATCCCAGTAAACACCGGATTCAAGAGCGCTGAAGTCCACCTCAACGCCGACTGCTGACCACTGTTCCTGAAGGATCGTTGCGAGATCCGCGTTGTTTCCGCTGTTGGAATATCTGTAAACGATATGCAGCGGGTTGGATTCATCATATCCTGCTTCCGCAAGGAGACTCTTTGCGGCTTCGGGATCAAATGAGAGATCATAGCTGTCTTTCAGCGCATCTCCTTCTGCCCTGAAGTCACCGTTTTCACCGGGCACGCCGGAAGGTACGAAGCCTTCCAGTTTCTGGAAGAAATCATCACCGCCAAGTACTTCAACGATCGAATCGGTATTGACTGCTTTAGCCAGTGCTTTTCTGACGTTGATGTCCTTTGCCCATTCCGGACCGTTCACACCGGTATTGAATGATACGCAGTATGTTGTCGGAGCGATATATGAGAACAGGTTTTCAGTTCCCATGTAGTTGGTCGCTGTTTCGTTGGAAACGCTCAGTGCGACATCGATCTCCTCTGCTTCAAATGCCATGGACTGTGAAGACTGGTCGGACATGACGATGAATGAGATCTCATCCATGGTGATGCTGTCTGCGTCAAAGTAGTTTTCATTCTTGACTGCGACTGCTTTTTCATTGATGTTCAGGTCAGACAGCGTGTACGGTCCGCTTGTAACAACGCCCGCTTCGAGTGACCATGTGGAGGAATGCTGGGGCGTGCTCTGCGGCAGCGGTTCCCAAGCACCTGAGCACATGAGAAGTGTCAGATAGGAGCACGGCATCTTCAATGTCAGCTCGAATGTTTTATCATCGATCGCTTTGACGCCGACTTCACTGTGGTCTTCTTTCGTGCAGTCGAAGTCAGGATCCAGCATCGCCTTTTCACTGTATTCGGCAGCTCCGGCAATGTACTGCTGGAGGTTGTATACGGCAAACGCGTTGTCCGCGCCATAGGACAGGTTTCTCAGATATGTATATTCAAAATCCTGGGCAGTGATCGGGGTTCCGTCACTCCATTTGATCCCGTCTTTCAGATGGAATGTATAGACAAGGCCATCTTCGGATACATCATAGTCTTCCGCCAGCATCGGTACGATCGCCCCGCTGGTGTCTCTCTGGAACATCGCGCTGTACAGATGTGAAAGAACGTAGCTGTTGTTCGTTTCCGTATTCAGGCCGGGATCCATTGTCGTGAACTGACCGGGAACAGCGACCTTCATCGCATTGATGGATTCAGGTGTCGCTGTAGGATCGGAAACTGCCGGCTCTGTGGAAGAGCATCCTGCAAATGAAAGTACGGTCGCTGCTGTCAGGATCATTCCTGCTAATTTCTTCATATGTTTCATCTTTTTTCTCCTTCTTTCTTTTTTTCTTTATTTCAGATGTTAACGGGAATCACCCCTCTTCGTCGTCTGCTCATACCTCTCTCCTTCTGAAACAAAAAGCCGTCCCCATCCAGGGACGACATTCATCGCGGTACCACCTTGGTTGCCGGTATGATCACACCGGCCTCTCTGTGCCTTAACGCGGCAGACGGCTTTCCATACTGTCAGTTCCGGAAAGCTTCTCACAGATGCGCTTCTCGTTCGGGGTTGCCGCCGGACTTCCACTCTGTTCCGGCTCGCTGATGGGCTTCCTTGGATACTCTTCTGCTCATTGAATTACTTTCATTTTAATTTCTCCGGTACACAATTCAATATTTGATGTATCAAAAGCAAAAACTTTTTCTTTTTGTTTTCATTTCTTTTGAAAACTTTTTCATAAATACACAGCTGCGGCATTGTAAAGAAAACAGCGGAGACCCCGCTGCTTAGCTTTCTTTTTCGGACAGTTCCATCCATCTGAGCTCTGTTTCTTCCAGGGCATTCCTGGTTTCTTCCAGGAGATTCCCTGTTTCGCGGATCTTTTCGAAGTCCGTGAGTTCATTCAGCAGGCCCTCCAGAGCCGCTATCTTTTCTTCCAGTTCCGGCATCCGCTCTTCCAGCTGTGCCAGTTCTTTCTTTTCCATATAAGTCAGACGGTTGGACGGCTTTTTCACCTGCACGGGTGCCGGTGTCTGTTCCTGTCTGTTTTCAGGTTTCTTTTCCCTGTTTTCCAGATAATCGGAATATGTTTCCTGAATGATCCTGATCCTGCTGTTTTCAAATACGAACAGCCTGTCCGCGATCTTATCAAGGAAGTACCTGTCATGTGATACTGTCAGCACTGCTCCTCTGAAATCATCCAGATAGTTTTCCAGGATCGTCAAGGTCTCCGTATCCAGATCGTTTGTCGGCTCGTCCAGTACCAGGATATTCGGTGCTGTCATCAGGATCGAGCAGAGATACAGTCTTCTCTTTTCCCCGCCCGAACATTTGGAGATCGGTTTGTACTGTTCATCCTTGAAGAAGAGAAAGCGTTCCAGCATCTGGCTTGCCGTGATCGGATCGCCCTCGGCAGTATATACGATATCGCCGAAATCTTTCAGATAATCGATGACACGCTGGTCTTTTTCAAATACTTCGTTCTGCTGGGCGAAATACCCGATGCGCACGGTATCGCCGATCCTGACACTGCCGCTGTCCGGCGGGAGCTGTCCTGTCAGGATCTTCAGCAATGTGCTCTTGCCGCAGCCGTTCGGCCCGATGATGCCTACCCTGTCCATTCTGGCGACATTGTAGCTGAAGCCTGAGAACAGGTGCCTGTCACCGTATGATTTGGAAATATCATCGGCTTCGATCGTCACCCCGCCGAGCCGTGTATTCGCTGACTTCAGTTCCAGTGAAGTCCGTTCTTCCGGGGCTTCCATCGCCGCGATCTGTTCAAAGCGCTGTATCCTGCCCTTCTGCTTGGTCGACCTTGCAGGAGCACCTGCACGGATCCATTCGATCTCTGTACGCAGGAAATTCTGGCGTTTCTGTTCCGCAGCCATAGCCTGGCGGTAGCGTTCCTCCCGCTGTTCCAGGTAGTCCGCATAGTTGCCGTCATATGCATACAGATGTCCTTTTTCAATATCCACGATATGATCCGTGATGCGTGACAGGAAATATCTGTCATGAGTCACCAGGACAACTGCCTTGGATACTCTTTGGAGATACCGTTCAAGCCAGACGATCATATCCTGATCCAGGTGATTGGTCGGTTCATCCAGCAGATACAGGTCTGCTTTGCGGATCAGGGCGATCGCCAGAGCGACCCTTTTCTTCTGTCCGCCTGAAAGGACATCGATCTGTTCTTCGTGATCGATGATCCCGAGTTTATTCAGGATGGACCTGATCTGGTACACTTCCGTTTCATCCGATACATATGAACGTACCGTATCATAAACAGTCCTGCCCGGTGCAAATTCCATAGACTGCGGGCAGTAGGATATCTTGTATTTCTTCAGGAACACGACCTGACCTTCATCGGGCTTTTCAACGCCTGCCATGATCTGCAGCAGAGTCGATTTCCCGGCACCGTTCAGGCCGACCACGCCCCATTTATCCTTCTCGTTCACAACAAAATTCACGTGATCGAGGATCGGTTCCGTAACATATTTAAAGCTGACATTTTCCAGGGAAAGAATCATCTGACATCTCCGTTCACGTGACTATTGTATACGATTCCTGCGTTTTTGATAAAAAGAATCTTTTTCATGCTTTATAGTCGATCATAAAACGGGATACCTCATACCGCGATATCCCGCTTCACGCTGTAAACCATTCTTATCTGCAGATCTCAGATGTCTTTATCATTGTGATCAGTGATTCAGCATCTTCCGTTCCTTCAGTATGATGGAAATATACCAGGAAAGAAAATACAGGACTGTAACTGCCAGAAGGATAATGATCACCATGTTCTCTTTACCGCTGAGCATATCCAGGAATCCCCTGCCGCCCTGCAGGATGACGACTCCGAAGAAGACCAGTACGCCTGTTACGGCCAGGCGGATCAAACCGCTTTTCTGTACACCGAACAGGATCGTAGTCGGAAGAGAAAGCAGGAAGATGATCTCGGATGTCATGATGATGGATGTGATGCCCATGATGATCTCAGCAGATGGTTTGCCGCCGATGAATGCTGCCGCTGTGTAGACAACAATGAAGCCGACGATACAGATCAGGCTGATGATATATTTTTCACTGACCTGTGTCCCCGCTGACAGCGGCAGATAAGATGCTGTATCGTTCCAGCCGGTATTTTCTTCATCTGCCATGAGTGAAGATACCATTGTTGCGGTAAACATGACACCGTATACCGACCAGAACATCCCGTCAGGCATCAGTCCGCCCATACCGACAAATAAGACAAACATGGGCAGATATGACCTGAATTTCCGGATCAATACGATCCCGTCTTTGTATAACAACCCTTTCATACGGTTTTCCTTTCTGCCATTTCCAGGAACAGTTCTTCAATACTGCCGTGTTTCTTCAGCAATGCGTCTCTGGGCTGGGACAGGATGACCCTGCCCTGATGCAGGAACGTGATGTCGGTGCAGGCTTTTTCAAGATCGGAAACGATATGTGATGACATCAATACTGCGTGTCCTTCCTG
>JAFOMZ010000038.1 GCA_017421125.1 Solobacterium sp. | reverse complement strand
CCTGTTCTATGAAGACGATGTATACAATAACGGGATCCCCAAGGGCGCTGTCCTGCGTGAAGCAGGATATATCGGCGGTGAATGGAAATACTGCATGACATTCAACCGGACGATCCCCGGGGAAGAGCGGATCGACGAGATCGGAACTGCGGAAGTATCCTTTTCTGAATATGGTGCCCAGCTGATCCTGCATCCCCAGTACATCCGTTATGGAAATGATGTGATGCCGGAAACGGAAGAAGAAGTCGGTTATCATCCGTTCAGCGGTACATGGGATCCGGAATATATCGATCTGTCTGACGGAGGGATCGCAATCGGTCTTGGGCCGTATTATTCCTATCAAGGCAGGGACTATGTACTTGGCAACATCGTTGTCAGGGAAAGCGGCATGTTCGGCGATGTCCTGCTGGTAAGACCGTAAGGGGACGACTATGGCTGTACGTAAAAGAAAATGTCCCTCATGCGGCAAAGAAGTCAGCTGAGACTCAAAGTTCTGCCTTTACTGCGGAACAGAGCTGCCTGCTTTGGAAAAACCTAAGCCTGAAGCGAAAGGTATCATCTGTCCTGTCTGCGGCAGAAAGGCAGATGCAGACGCGAAATTCTGCATGGGATGCGGAACACCGCTGACCGGCAAACAACCGAGGGCAAAAGAACCTGAAGAGATCGTCTGTCCTTCCTGCGGGAAGAAGACAGACAAAGGCGCAAAGTTCTGCCTGTCCTGCGGAAGTCCTCTGCAGGGCAATACACCTGTCCGTCAGGTCAGACCTGCTTCTGTTCAGAAACTGCAGGGTGCTTTCAGAATGGCCGCGTCAACTGCTGCGGGAGAAATGGATTTCGGGGATATGGGTCCTGTGATATCAGGGATCACGGAGCTCAGTACATCACCTGTATTATCAGCTGTTTCAGCAGATTCACCTCTCACAGGGATCCTGCGTTTTCTGGGATCCTATGCAGGCGGCCTTTTCAGCATTCTGCTGAAACCGAAGGTATTGCTGTATTCACTGCTGATGGCAGGACTCTGGACAGTACTGGCAGTACTGAAGGATTCCGGGTCTGAGGTCGTTAAAGCGCTGTCCTGGATCACCTGTGCCAAAGGCGGGATCTTTGGAAAAGGATGTACGGCAGTATTGCTGTCGACATTGTTTTCCGGAGGGATCGGCAATACATTCAGAGGGATCGGTTCCCTGTTTCAGAATGAAGGAAAGGGAAGCCTGTTTGGTTTCCTGTTTGGGCTGATCATCGGATCTGCCTGCTGTCTTGGCTTTACCGGCATTGACAATGCCTCCGCTTCTTCCATGGCAGGGATCTCCGGCGCATTGCTCAGCCTGCAGGCAATCGGCAGGAAAGACGGAAATCTGTATGAACTGGCAGGGTCACTGACTTCCGGGAAGGTGAATGGAGAGCGTGTCGTTCAGACCGGCAGGGCAAAGAGCCTGCTGCTTGGTGTTTCGATCGGATTTGCGCTTATGACTGCCGTCACGGCAATGGGGCTGTGAAAGGAGGGCAGATGAAGCATATTAGAGAGAACATGCAAAGATGTCTTCATGCTTTCGCAGCAGTAATGCTTTTGCTGTGCACGCTGGCAATGCCGCTTGCAGCAGTGACCGCGCATGCGGAAGAAGAATGGAAATACCAGTCGATATCCGACAGCATAGCATTTGGGGAAACATATGTATATGTGGATGGAATTGTTTCTCACGGTGAACACAGAGGGTCTATGGACTGGACAGTGGATGGCTGGTTTGCACAGCCCTGGGATCTCAGATTGGTAAAACAGAGTGATCAGGCTCCGAATAAAGCAGATTGGGTCAATGTGGACATCCGTGAATATCGCGGTCACATCAATGTGGGAGACACGATTCGTGTTTCCGCAACGGAACATGGCAATAACAGTGAACTGAATACATGGATCATGATGACAGATACGATGGTAGATCTGCCGGGAGTGAACTGGGATATGGCATTCAGTTCGGATACGGGATGGACGATCAATAAACTATATTCGGATGACTGGCCTAATACAGACGCTTCTAAATCCTGGACAGCACACAATGAATACACTGTTGCAGAGGGGGTCCGGAGAGTCAGGGTGCAGATCTACAAAGAGGATGATCTGGATGATACACATGTGAGTTATGATTTCTACTTTACCGTCGGCAAGACCAGCCAGACTTCTACGGGAACAGCATCAGAGCAGTCCGGAGAAGATTCCGGTACTCATATCGTTTCCGATATCGTCGATGAGTTTGATGACCCGGATCTTCCCGGATCGATCATCATCAGCGTCGGCGGGGCTGCAGCCGCAGGCGCGGCGATCACTTCCGGAGGAACGAAGAAGAAAGACTCCGGAGACAAGAAAGAGAAGAAAAAGAAGAAGTACGCTTCCCGCTACAAGATGTACGTATACAAGGACTTCGGTGATGTGATACGAAAGGACGGGAAAGCGGTACGTGTCGGCGCAAGAATCGCGGAGATCACGGAGGACGGGGAGAAACCCAGGAACGACCTGACAAAGAATATCCAGGTGTATTCGGAAAACGATACACTGAATGTCCGTGACGCAGGGATAAGCGGCAAGTATAAATACGCTTCTG
>JAFOMZ010000037.1 GCA_017421125.1 Solobacterium sp. | reverse complement strand
CAGCAGCGGATCATTTGCGTGACCGGACAGTTGTGTAATTGTTGATGATATCTTAAAGCTTGATGTTGACCCATTCTCCTTTATTGATCCTGACCGTCAGCATAGCTGCCCTGACAAAAGCATCGATGCCGAATGAGATCCAGGGACCTGTGAAGCCGAACATCATGCCGGGGAACATCCTGTTGACCGGATAGCAGAACAGCCATGTCATCAGCGGTCTGATGATCAATACGCTGATCAGTGAAACAACAGCGACAAACTTCACATCTCCCGCTCCGCGCAGACAGCCTGACAGTACGACTCTCAGATTCTGCGGGATGATGCCCACCATCAGGATCAGGAAGCACAGAGAAGCAGCCGCGATGATCGTTTCGTCTGTCGTAAAGAATGTCGGAAATATGTTTCTGCCGAAGAATGTCAGCAGCATGATCGCAAGCGACAAAAACAGCGACAGTCTTCTGACAACGTCCACGTACATCTTCGCTTTTTCCTTTTTCCTGGCGCCGAGTGACTGGCCGACCAATGAGGTACAGGCGGACGCCGTACCGTCACCGACCGTAAAGGCAAGACCGGAAATCTGCTGTACGATCTGGTTCGTCGCATATGCGGATGTGCCGACACCGGCGATCAGCCTGCCGTTCAGCAGGAATCCGACACGCAGGAATACGGACTCGGCGATCGTTCCGCTGCCGACCTGCATCAGGGAATTGACGGTAGCTTTGTCAAACGAGAACCTTGTAAACGGTCTGAGGGAAAGATAATCACCTTTCTTCATCACGACCCTGACTGCCATGATGCACGAGACCAAGGTACCGATCGCAGTCGCGATCGCCGCGCCTCTGACACCAAGGGCGGGAAATCCGAAATGTCCCAGGATCAGGCAGTAATTGAGAAATACATTGACGATATTCGCTGTCATATTGACAGTCATTGTTACCTTGGTGCGGCCGATACCGCGCATTGCGGCACAGATACAGAGTGCCCAGCAGTTGAACACGAATGCCAGTGAGATCGTCCGGAAATAGATCACTGCATCTGTCACTGTTTCATCAGAAGCCCCAGCCAGCAGCACCAGCCCTCTGGCCCCGAAATATCCGCCCAGTGTGATCGCAATACCTATGAAAGTAATGATCACAAGCGACTGCTTCAGGCATGAAAGCGCAAGATCCTGCCTTCCTTCACCCTTTCTTCTGGCGACGACAGCAGTCGTTCCGACACAGAGTGCCTGCGCCACCAGCAGCATGATCATTCGCGGCTGGGAACACAGTCCTACCGACGCGATCGCGGCAGGACCGATCTGTCCGACCATCATCGTGTCAAAGCTGTTCATCAATGTCAGAAGCAGGCCTTCCAGGGCTGCAGGCCAGGCAATGGAAATCAGCTGCCTGTACATATCGGCAGTCGTATCCGAATCTTCATAATTCTGTCTTTTTAAGCCGAAAAGAGTCCGGAACAGGATGTTTTCTTCACTCATAATGCCTCGTTTCAAAAACTATTATATATCAAATGCCGTTCATAATGCGGCAGGTGACCGACATCAGAAAAGACTGCACAGATCATTCTGTACAGTCGGGTTTTTCAGGTGAACTGATAATGCATCGGGTCCCTGAGGTAACTGATCAGGAGTTCCATCTCTTCATCCGGAATACATGTATCCGCCATAACGGTATGCCGTTCATCATCTGCCGCGAAGCTGATCAGATGCTCACCGCATGAACGGATGACGGTAATGGTGATCCTGTTCCATTCATCATGACACCGGTAAAGCACGTCGCATGATGTTTTGTCCTGTTCCTGCCGCATGTAGCTGTCCAACGCCATACACAGCTGGCAGATATCATATTTCCTGATATCCACATCCCATGTACAGATCGTACGGTCATCTTCATTCAGGGAAACTTCACCGATGTATACATCCGGTGTTTCGTTCAGGATACTGAGATCAAATGAATGATCACTCATCGGCACTCTCCATCATCCATACGATCTGCTCCAGTTCATCATACGT
>JAFOMZ010000299.1 GCA_017421125.1 Solobacterium sp. | reverse complement strand
CAATGTCAAAAGCTACGTCAAAGCGGGACATACAGTTCTGATCGAAGCAGGAGCGGGAGTCGGCTCCGGCTTCACAGATGATGAATATATCATGGCAGGCGCGACGATGTGTCCGACAGCCAAAGAGGTATGGGACAACTGTGAAATGATGGTCAAGGTCAAGGAACCCCTGGAAGAAGAATTCGAACTCTTCCATGAAGGACTGATCCTGTATACTTACCTGCATCTGGCTGCTGACCGCACGGAAACAGAAGCACTGCTGAAGGGCAAGGTCAATTCCGTTGCCTATGAAACACTGATCGAACGTGACGGCAGTATCCCTCTGCTGGCACCGATGAGCCAGATCGCGGGACGTCTTTCCATCCAGGAAGGCGCGAAGTACCTGGAAAAGAGATTCGGCGGAGAAGGTATCCTGCTGGCAGGCGTACCGGGCACACCGAAGGCTAACGTATGTATCCTGGGCGGCGGCACAGTCGGCACGAATGCCTGCAAGATCGCTGTCGGTATGGGCGCGAACGTTACGATCCTTGATATCTCCCTGAAGCGTCTGGAACAGCTGGACAACATGTTCGGCGCTCACATCCAGACACTGGTATCCACAGATTCCAATGTTGAGCACTCTGTCATCAACGCAGACCTGGTCATCGGTTCCGTACTGATCCCCGGCGCAAGCACACCGAAGCTCTTCAAGCGTGAATATCTGCCGGAAATGAAACCAGGCGCAGTATTCGTTGACGTAGCTATCGACCAGGGCGGCTGCGGTGAAAGCTCCCATGTTACGACACATGACGATCCCGTCTATGTCGAACAGGGTGTCGTTCACTACTGTGTCGGCAATATGCCCGGCGCAGTACCGAGGACTTCAACGATCGCCCTGACAAACGCAACATTGAAGTATGGTCTTGAGATCGCTGCCAACGGCCTGGAAAAGGCATGCCAGGCAAACGATGTCATCTATTCTGGTGTCAACACATACGGCGGACATCTGACCTGCAAAAATGTAGCGGATGCGCATCCTGATCTTGGATACACGGATATCCATACATTATTCTGAGCACGATATTGAAAGCCGGGGCACCGGCTTTTCGTGTGCTTTCGGACAATCATGCTAAAATGGTTGTTGCAAAGGAGTTTTTACTATGAAAAAATGCATGTTGTTTTTCATGACATTGATATTGACGGCAGGCTGTACATCCCCGTCGAAACCGGAAACGACTCCGGAACCGACACCGACGCCTGCAGTGACTGCCGAAGCGACAGCAGAGCCGACAGCGATCCCGACAGAAACACCCGAACCCATTGAAACAAAGGAGATCGAGGTCGTACTGGAACAGGAGCTGCCGATGAGCCTGCGCGTCACGATCCAGGATTTTGAAGTCACATTCGCGAAATCACTGGACTATGTATGTGAAGATGAACTGAATGTCAGTGACTATATCATCATCACCTATACAGGTGAGATCGAAAGCAATCCTACGGCTGTCCGGGCGGAGAAGAAGAAATGAATCTTCCCGATCCCGGTATCAGAAGACCGTCCGAGATCATTGCCGGGATCGTCTCAGGCGTCCTGATGGCAATGGTCCTGATCACGGTCAACAGATGGACCGGATTCTCACATGACCGCCTGATGAACATCACGCAGTGCGTGATCGCCTGCGCGCTGCCATGGTGCGCGTCCGTGTTTGAATCCCGGGGACTGTCAGAGAGATGGATCGAATCATTGATGATCGTCGTATCAATGATCATCTGTCTTTTGTACGGCTCAACGGTCGCACTGGACGCGTCTACGGAATCATGGCTGATCAGACAGGCACTGCTCGTGCACCTGACATCCATGATCTTTACGGCGCTCAGACTTGTCCTGAAAGGAAGGTTAAGATGACATTATTATCCGTATGGGGAGAAAAACTTGATCGGGAATGTCCGCTCAGCGAATATCCGAGAATGCAGCTGCAGAGGGATTCCTATACATGCCTGAACGGCGTATGGGAATACCAGATCACAGAAGACGGCCAGATGCCGGATGAGGCAGGCTGGAAGGATATCGTTGTTCCTTTTGCGCTGGGTTCGTACCTGTCCGGTACAACGGATGAACTGAAACCCGGTCAGGTGCTCTGGTACCGCCGGGACTTTGCGTATCCCCCGACATCCCAGAGAACGTTCCTGAACTTTGAAGCAGTCGACCAGGTATGCGATGTCTGGCTGAACGGCTTTGCCTGCGGACACCATGAGGGAGGCTATGAACCTTTCTCCCTGGATGTGTCGGGCAAGATCAAGCAGGATAACCAGCTTGTAGTCAGAGTCACAGACTCGTCCGATCAGGGCATCTATGCCTATGGCAAGCAGAAGCTGGAACATTCCGGTATGTGGTATACACCGTCATCCGGCATCTGGCAGACCGTATGGCTGGAGGATGTGCCCATGTGTGCCGTCAGCGATCTCAAGATCACGCCTGACTATGACAGGGGACTTGTCTATCTGCAGATGAGAGGTTCCTTTGAGCAGGCTGTCATCATCGTATCCGACGGACTGAGGGTGATCCATAAAGGCATTACCGGTGCGGAAACATATACGATCGACATGAAGGGCTTCCGTCCCTGGACACCAGAGGACCCGTTCCTCTATACGCTGTATATCCAGACAGAAGACGAGACGGTCAAGAGCTATTTCGGCATGCGCAGGTTCACCGTGGAAGCCGATCAGGAAGGCAGGAAGCGCTTCTGCCTGAACCATAAACCGCTGTTCCTCAGCGGCCTGCTCGATCAGGGCTATTCCTGTGACGGACTTCTGACATACCCCGATGATGAAGCCATCGTCTATGAACTGAAAAAGATCAAAGAGATGGGCTTCAACATGCTGAGAAAGCACATCAAGGTCGAATGCAGAAGATGGTATTACCACTGCGACAGACTGGGCATCCTGGTCATGCAGGACATGCCAAGCGGCGGCGGACCGTACAGCTTCTCGCTGACAGCCATCCGTCCGACCATCGGCTTACGCCGTACGAAGGATAACAAGTACGCGAAATTCGGCCGTGCCTCCCAGGAATCCCGGAACAT
>JAFOMZ010000298.1 GCA_017421125.1 Solobacterium sp. | reverse complement strand
TACAACGGCTTTGAATACCATAAAGGCAGTGAGCTGAACGGAGCCGTAACGGACTTTATGCTGGTGCTTGCGCATGTCTGGCAGATCCGGAACAACACCATCCACGTGGATGACGCGCAGGTGTTCTATGTGCCTGCGGGAACACTGATCGAGCTGTATGAAACAACGCTGCACCTGTCCCCGTGCCGTACAAATGATGCAGGCTTTATGGACATCGTTGTCCTGCCAAGGGACACCAATACACCGCTGAGCGATGAAGAAAAACAGATGCGTGATGCATGTACTGATCCGGAAGCGCGCCTGCTTCTGCAGAAAAACAAATGGGTCCTTTCCCATCCGGAACGGAAGCCTCTGATGGATCAGGGAGCGCATCCCGGTCTGCTTGGGGAAAACAGGGAACTGAAGTATTAAGGGAGTGAATTATGCATAAAAGTTTTCAGGCAGTCTATGTACCGATGGGAGTAGGTACATTCCATATGCCCTCTGCCGAGGAGCAGTTTCAGTCTTCAATTGCCATGTTAAGGGAGTTCTGCGATGACATCATCGTTCCCGAAGAGAAGATCCTGAGTACAGATCAGCTGAGTGCGTATCTCGATACGCTGGAGCCGGACCTGATCATCCTGCAGAACCTGACATTTGCCAATGCGGCATATACTTCGGAAGTCATGCACCGTTTCCGCAATGTACCGCTGCTGTTATGGACATTGAGGGAACCTGTGATCGACGGGGGCAGGCTCCGTCTGAATGCCCTGACCGGCGCGTTCTCCGCAGCCAACACGATCCGTCAGTTCAAGCAGGAACCGTTTGAATATGTATACGGCGGACCGGAAGAAAAACAGGTGCGTGAAGCCGCAAAGAAAATGATCAGCGCAGCGCGTGTCCGCTTTGCCATGCAGTCACTGAAGGTATGCGCAATCGGACATACACCCCAGGGCTTCGGCTTCGGACGTGCGCTTGACAATGACATGCTGGAAGTATTCGGTGTCCGCCAGGATGCCATCGAGGCAAGAGAACTGATCGATCTGGCAAAGTCCTATACAGATGAAGAATGCAGGGAATACCTGCAGGACGCGCTGAACAGGACAGTCGGGCTGATGGATACGCCGGAAAAGAACAGGCTTGACTTTGCGAGGATCTATAAAGCATATGATGTATTCGTCAAAAAGAACGGGATCGGTGCTGTCGCTTCGAGATGCTGGCCGGATTTCTTCACCTCATTCGGAACACCTGTCTGCTCGGTGCTGGCCATGCTGAATGACCTTGGCGTGGCAGCAGCCTGTGAGGCGGACATGTACGGAGCGCTGTCCATGTGGATCGGCATGCAGCTGAGCGGCAGGGCAGTCTTCTTCGGGGATCCGGTATCCCTGAATGAACAGGAAAACACCCTGACATTCTGGCACTGCGGAACAGCCGCATGCTCACTTGCAAGAAAAGACACAGGTGCCTGCATCGGTGAACACTGCAACAGGCATATCGGTCCGACCATGGAGTTCGGCTGTGAGCAGAGCGACCATGCGACGGTATTCAGGATCGGGAGGAATCCCGACGGGACATTCCGTTTCTTCATCGCTTCCGGCAAGGCACTGGACAGACCGAAGCAGTTCTTCGGTACATCCACAGTCCTTGAAATGAACGGTCCTGCGGAATCGATGGTGTATGAAGCAGTCAGGGAAGGCTGGGAACCGCATTACGCTGTCATCTATGAAGATGTCGCGGATGAACTGGAAATGCTTGCCCATATGTTCAAGGCTGAGGTCAGACGTTTCAATTAAGCAGCTATGAAGGACCTTCCCTGTGAAGTATGCAGGGAGGGTCTTTATTTCGCTAATTTTAATATATGAAAATGTTTAAAAATGTCATAAGTGTTTCCGGTTTGGTATTGAGAAATGAAAAAATCTCCGCTAATATTAGGATGACAAATGTCGACCAATCATGATAATGATTGTAAATATGATCCGGACAGACCGGAATACGGAGGTTTTATGAAAAAAATCTATCAAACAACAGGCGCTTTCATAGGCGTGTTAAGTCTGATGCTGGCAGGTTGCTCGGGAAATACGGCACCTGAAACGAATACAGAAACACCCCAGAGTGAAATGAGCAATGCCGAAATATCCGAAACAGCAATGGACAACTTCCTGGCAAAACTCAGCGAAGGCGGCTACACAATGGATGCACCGGAATTCCTGAAGACACTGGTACATTCCAAAGACCAGATCACATTTGACTATCAGGATGACCTGCATGAAGACTTCGTCGTCATGAGCGTCAACAATGAAACATTCCAGGGATACCCTGATGGTGACAAAGTCAATGAAGTCACATTCCTCGGTGAAGGAGACGCGCTGACAGCCGCAGAAAACAAACTGCCCAATCAGTGGGCAGGCGCGATGTCTGACGGCAACATTTACAACCTGTTCTACAACCAGCAGGATGAACCGCTGACATTCGTATCCTATGAAGATTCCGTCAAGGATACCATGAAGTCATTCGTCGGCTACAGCGACAACGCTGTCAGACTGATGCATGAAGTATATATCGTCATGGATGATGTTGATCCCAAGACAGTGCACCTGAAGGCTGAAGTAGATGAGGACATGGTTGCCCGCGTCAACTACGATGACATCGACATTACACTCACATTTGGGGAGACAGAAGGCAACGGAGCAGCGGAAGCCTGGATGAAAGCACCCGTCTATCCTGAAGCACGCACTGACTGGAATGAAATGGATGAGTTCATTCTCAATTCCGTATTCCTGCCGCCGTACGGCAGGGATGCTGTACCGTTCCCGCGTTATGCAGGATATGCATTCACAAATGACCAGGAATCCTTCTTCAACGAGGAAGTTGCCAGAACACGTGATTCCCATGCGACAGAAAAAGACATGGCTGATTATATTCAGCTGCTCCTGGATGAAGGCTTCACAGAAGCGACTTTCACAGATGAAGACGGCAATGAAAGAACATGCTACAGAAGGATCCTGAGAGAAGACTACAACTGCTATTCCCAGGTCGATGTATCATATGACAACGGCGTCAATATGAATGCCCGGAAGTACTATGATATCCCTGTATATGAAGGTCTTGAAGCAGTCAACAATGTGATCGTTCCGAAAGGCTTCACAGCACTGCCTGAGTCCGATAACTTCAGCAATATCAGCGCAAAGGATCTGGCTGATGAAACGACAGAATCATGGATGTATTTCTTCAACTATGACAACGTGCTCTACGTTGACATGGACTTCAATGACAAGGCAGAAGCAGAAAGCTATCTGAAAGCATATCTGGAAAGCCTCACATCGAACGGATTCAAATCAACAGCTGCTGATGAAGAAGATCCGGAGCGTTATGAGTCTGAAGAAGGACACAACAGCTTCCGTTATCAGTTCGCGGATGATGATACAGTTTCATTGCTCTACAAGGCAGAACATTACATCTCTGCTGAAGAAGCTGAAACAATGATCAAGGATGCAGGTTTCCCTGCGATCGACCTGAAGGCACCGATCACGGCACGTGACCTGAGAAACTTCTATAAGACACGCAACAATCTGGATTATAAGTTATATCTCGCACTCAGCCAGGAATTTGCGACTGTAAAGGAAGCTGAAGATCTCCTCGGCAGCTATGAAGAACTGCTGAGCGAACAGGGATACGGCAGAGTCAGCCCTGATTCAGTCGGAAGCCTGAAAACGACCGCGATCTACAATGAAGATACCGGAATGCTTGTCGGCATTGACTTTTTTGAACAGAATGGCGGCGCGCTGGTCAACTTCGACTTTGAAGCTGAGTAATACCGGATACCTGACACACACAGACCCCGTATGAATGAAACGGGGTCTTTTTATCGGCAGCATATTATAATGGTGCATATCAGCAGAACAGTTCCTGTTCGGTCATAAAGGGGGAGATCATATGGAATACATGCTTCAGGTATTTGCCGGCGGCTGGCATACACAGAACTATACAGCAGACGATATCATCAAGCGTCTGAATACCATTACAGACATCGTCCCGGTCAGGGCAGTCCTGATCGGCTGGAACCTCAATGCCGGGCTGTACCGTACAGTCGGTGACTTCCTCCGCAGCAGATCCATTGATATGATCCTGTGGCTTCCGGTATTCTCCGAGACCGGGGATCTGCTTCCTTCAGAAGAAGCACTGGATATCAACGGAAGACCCGTCGGAAGCCTAGCCCTGCAGGAAGGGGAAAACTTTGCGTTCAGCTGTCCGCTGAGTGAAAACAACATGCATAACGTGCAGCAGATCTATGAGACATATTTTTCTGACTGCGGCTTTGACGGAGTCTTTCTTGACAAGATCCGCACACAGTCATTTGTCGGAGGTATTTCGGGAGTACTGAGCTGCGGGTGTCCTGCATGCCGGAAAGCCTATGCTGAACATGGACTGTCACTTTTTCATGTTTCTGAAGCATATGCAGAAAAAGGGGATGCATTCCTGGAAACAGCCGGCTATGTTCCGGGCACAGGCTTCACATTCACGGATCCGCTGGCAGAGCAGTTCTTCGAGCTGAAAGGGAAACTCATTGCAGAGCGTATTGCTGAACTGTGCAGATATTTCCATGCCAAAGGACTGACAGTCGGACTGGATCTTTATGCGCCGCTGCTCAGCCGTTTTGTCGGACAGTCCTACAGAGAGATCTCGGCTGAAGCAGACTTCATCAAACCGATGCTGTACCGGAAGACCGAAGCACCTGCAGGCATCGGTTATGAATACCGGCTTATGAAGCAGAGCCTGCCGCATACCCGGAACTATCCTGATATTGATACAAATGAAGCATTCCTGGAACAGCAGCTGAAGGAGTTCCGTGATCTGCCATGCAGAAAGTATCCCGGCATCGAAGTCAATTACCGGGAAGACATTGCCCGGACAGATCCTGCCTATATCCGTGCTTCCATGAAGATCCTGGAAGCAGGTGGAATGGATGGGGCAGTGCTGGCATGGGATGTCATGCTGGCACCGGACGAACATATCCGGGCAGTGAAAGAGTAAAACAGGAGGAGCAGTCTGAACGGGATGAACCGCTGAATACTGCTCCTTTTCTGTACCATGAACACAGATCATGAAAAAGGGACTGCGCTGCAGTCCCGATCCGTTGTTCTCAGAATGGAATATCGTCTTCATCAATGTCAGGATCATCGATACCGATATACTGTAATTCAAGTTTGCGCTCTTCTATGATCTGGTCTGTGAATACAGTCATCAGATCGTACAGTTTATCCATAAGAGCTTCCTCCCGGAAGATAAAGCCGTCTGATCCCGGCTGGGGATCGATCAGATAACCGGTATGTTTCCGCTGCCTTTCAGAGTACATCATCATTTCTGATGAACTGGACATGACAGGTTTACTGACACCGTCTTTTTCCGCTGCCTTCGGATCTGTATATAAAACGATATATGATCTTCCGTCTATGCGTCTGGCTCTGGGATCACCGTTCTTTTTTGTACTGATCCAGTATTTCCTGTTCAGCAGGAAGGAACGGGCGGCAGCTTCCAGCAAGGCCTGTCCTGTCTCTTCTGTCATGCCGCTTCTGTATTTTTCCATGTTTTCCCGGAAGATCCTGTCAGCGTCCGAGATGATGATCCGGCGCATCATATCTGACATATGACGGTCAGTGAAGTCCTCTTCATCATAGTCTTCTTCATCAAAGCCGTCATCATCGTCATCATAATCGTCTTCATCATCAGTGTCTTCTGCCCGCTGTTCACGATAACGTTCGATCTGTTCTTCAAGCTGATCTGCTTTCCGGTTGCTGCCCTTTAACCGGTAGAAACCGGCTGCTGACAGGAAAAGTCTGAAGTTTTCGTCATTGATCTCCATATGCATGATGTCCAGCTTGTTCAGGAGTGCTTCAGCATCCTTCAGCTTTCTGATCTGCCCGTACAGATGGACCTGACGTGCATACATGTTGAAACTGTCCGGATATTTTTCACGCCATTCATCGAGTTCTTTCTGAGCATTCTTGTTTTCTTTCAGCTGGTTATATGCAACAGCAAGAGAATCAGTTAATTCTTCATATTCTTCCCGTTCAAAAATGAACATGCTTTTCAGTTCTTTCACGTATGAAACGATGTCTTCTTCATTGTCTTCAATAAACAGCTGAGAGGGCATGTCATAGATCAGGAAATAAAGGTCACTGAAATCAGCGCCGGTCTGTTCCAGATCGTCGAACCGTTCAGGCAGTTCTCCGTTTTCTTTCAGTACACCGCACACTCTTCTGAATTCATCAAATATGGCCCTGATCTCCTGCGGACCTGGTGCGTAGTCATCCAGATATTCATGGAATGTATGCCAGATGGAATCTTCTTCAGTATGATCATACGGAACAGAACTCACAGGATTATGTTCATGGTAAGTATCAATATCCAAAGGCAGCAGCGTATTGAAACGATCCTGCTCGTCTTCCAGGTCAAACATATCAGTGTCACTGACCTGATCCAGATCGAGATTCCACGGCATATACCAATCGATGTCTTCCAGATCTTCACTTGTATCAGGCGGGATCTCTCCCCCCAGATAGCGATCGAATCCCCAGGCGTTGTCTTCCCAGATCCCGGTTCCTGCTCCGTCAATGATGACCGCAATTTCATCGGATGCATAATCAACAGGACGTTTATATACCTTGCACTCAAACTCCCAGTTATCACCGGTATCATATGTGAAGCGGAATGAAGGACCCAGATCACTGAGCGTCCTGCCCCTCATGGAAAGAAAGTCAGTGTTGAAGCTGTCCAGCCACGACTCCGGAACATAAGCGGTTTTATGCACATGGAATAAAAACGCATGTTCATACTCTGCGTGAAAACCTGTGCAGATCACACAGCCCAGTGTTTCCAGATCGATGTCGGGTCTTACAAGAAATGTTCTGTTCAGTCTGTCCTTGGCGCGGATGCATGATGCTTTGATCTTTGTGTACTGCATATATTCTCCTGTCCTGATACTGATCAATGATAATCTGTGATCGGTCTCTTATACTTATAAATATATCGTTTTCATCAATGGAAATATATGATATTTCCAAATCAAAAAAGGGGCTGTTAAAAAACTTCTGTTAAATTAACAGGAATAAAACAGCCTCTTTTCATTTGAAGGCGTAAAAAACAAGAAAAAAGGCTCGGGGAATCGAACCCGGAGCCAAATTCGGTGAAATGTCTTTGATCAGGAGACATATACCATGAAACATTTTAGCACGAGACCTTTTCATATTTGTGATAAGGTCCGTTGTGTGTCTGCTCTCTCTATGGCTCAGAATACCCAGTCGATATCAACAGGGGACCCGCCGTCACAGGTGATCGTAAAGGTGAGTGATGTGACATCTTCCTGTTCCATGTCATCCGGTATACCGAAGCGGATGAATGAACCTCTGCCGGGGATCGATACGATGGAAGGATGGTAATCAACGGTCTTTCCGTTGAATGTAATGTTGATCACTTCATAGGTATGAGACTCATCATCTGTTTCTTCAAAGTAAATGATGTAGAAATGATCTCCCCAGTTCCTGCCCATACAGCTTGGATGGATGAAGGTCTGCCTCAGCTTTTCCGGCATCTGACGCAGTGCCAATGCACGAGCGGGCAGTGCCTGCGGTGCATAACATGTACTGTCGTACATATCTGCTTCACTGGCTTTGTAGTACCTGATCTCATGCGGCTCATGCATTTCGCCAAGCAGTGTCATGTGTTCTTCGGGATGTGGTATCCTGGAAGGATCTGAATTTAGGGAAACTGTGCGCTGATCGATCTTTTTGTTCTGATCGAGATCCCAGATATCCATCTGCAGATCAATGGCGGAAGGCGCATCTTCAATGTAGAACGGGAAGTAACTCATCTCGATCTCTTCTTTGAGTGTTCCTTTTTCACCCGGGGCCAGATCATTACCGGGCATTCTTCTTCTCGCAGCGGTACAGTTATCAACAAATATATTCTGAACACTGATGCGCAGTTTACCGCTCATGTTGTTTTCAACATCGAACTCAACAGTCAGATATGATTTGTCATCGCTGATCTTTTTCAGCTGAATAACAACATCATTTTCGTCATATACAGTCTGACCGATCTGGAAACCGGCGTATTTGTCCTTGGCGGCAGCAGTTTCCTCAGCAGGCTTCTGCTGTTCAGCTTCCTTTGTGGGAGCGGGATCTGAAGATCCTGTTTCCGGTGTACTGGCAGGTGTCTTTGAACCTGCACTGCAGCCTGTCAGCAGTAATCCTGACAGCAGGAAGATCATTGTTTTTGAATGCTTCATATGATGTGTTCCTTTCATATCATGAAGATATATCAGCCGCCGAAGACGACAGCACCTGCCGCGTCGACTGCAGGATAGTCTTTTTCCGGAGCTGTCAATGTGCTTTTGCATAAAGGCAGGGCACAGATATCCACGATATCGCCTCTGTCTGCCTTGGTCACGCCATAGGCAAATACGAGATGGTACCATCCTTCATTGTTCTCAACGATCAGTGAAGTGACGGTATCAGCGCCTTCGTAAGGCTTGTAGCGCTGTACGGACCTGATCGCAGCGTTCCTGATCAAGATCAGGGCCGGCGTATCTGTTTCTTTGAAAGTGTCACGGTTAAATGCCGCGTATTCCTTGGGGAGGTCTTTATCTGTACCGGTCCCTTCAAACAGTGCCGAATGATCCCGGATGAATGATAGCTGTGATTCACTCAGACAGTACGATTCGTTGCGCATGCCTTCCAGGTAAGCGATCATCGCAGCCGCGTCATCCTGTTCCTGTCCTTTCTGATAATAGACAGGGTAGGACTTTTCGGTGTCCTTATAGCTGATCGTCTTTGTCAGCACTCCGTCAAACATACTGCCGGCAAAGTTTCCTTCCATGGTGATCTCATGTTCCTCATCCTGGTAGACGAATGTACCGTTTCCCTGAGCCAGTCCTTTGTCAACAGCACCGGTGTAGCTGCCTTCGAGTGTTTCGGAAGGAAGAGAGATCCGGAAATTCTGTGCTGTGACAGTACCAGGTCCATTGGGAACACCGCTGTTCCATGTACCCTCAAATGTAAACTCATCGGACGTGAACGTACCGCTGCCGGAGGGCAGCTGTTCCAGCACTTCCCCGGTATAGGTACCGCTGATCAGTCCGTCATTGAATGAGATGCTGTAAGGCACATTGTCCGCTGTGCCTGAGATCCATGTTCCTTTTTCAAACAAGCCTTCTGCTATGGCGTTGTTTTCCAGTACCGCCGTACCTTCGCCTTCCGGCATCTTCCGCTTCACTTTACCGGTATAAACGGATGCGACGGTATTCTGAAATACATTGACTTCCATTTCTTTTTCTTTTACCGAACAGCCGGCCAGAAGAACAGCCGGCAGAACAAACATAATCACTTTTTTCATGTCATCCATTGTATAACAGTAAAGGCACATTTTCAGACTATCTTTTCATTTAATTATCGTTTAATATTGATTGCATATGAAAAAGACAGGCAAACTGATCGCAGCATTATGCTTTGCGCTGAGCGCTGCAGGAACACATACACTGAATACGGAAGCCGAACTGGTGAGAAAAGCCTGGGGACAGGGTTATTCCAACACCTTTATTCTCGGCTTCAACAATACCATCGGTTCTGCAGTGAACATCTACACACTGCCGGGAACAGAAGGGGATATCGTTCACCATACCGGAAACTTCAACGGCATCAACTATGACATGCTGGAAGTCAAGCCGTCCGAAACAACATTCGTCAAAATGGATTACATGGGTCATGCGGAATGGCTCAGCGACATTTATGACTGGGGACTGCTGAGTGAAGGATATGTCCGTGCCGGAGGGATCAACGCCAACTATTATTCCTGGCATACGAATCCCAATGTCGGTCAGCCGGTAGGCGGACTGAGAATGGCAGGCAAGTGGACATATTTCTGGGATGACCCGAATATCCCGGAATACGGCAGCGGCTACTGCACAGCGTACTGGGACAGGACCGGCAATATGAAGCTTGTCTACAGCGGGGAAGACATCAACGGCGGCGGATGGATCGGTGAGAAGGTCGAATCGGAAAACGCGCTGTCCGGTTCCTATACCTATATCGTCAACGGTGAGCGGAAAGACCTGACCGGCGGAGCAGGAATGTATGCATACCACTACAACGATTATGCCTTCAGCTGTCTTGCCCAGAAGGAAGACGGTACCTATTTCCTGATCAGCTTCTGGAACGGCATGCGTGATGAGAAGGTACAGGACTTCCTGCTGGACCTGGATGTCTATAACGCGATCCGCCTGGATGGCGGAACCAGCACATCCATGTGCTACGAAACAGATGTTGTCAAGGATGCTGAATAGCTATAACAAAAACATCAGTTATGAGAACCGCGCAAAGCGGTTTTTTTCCAGTCATAACGGTATTCATTGTGTAGATTTCATACAGTATCGGGATGAAAACACAGAAATGTAAACCACCATGTTACATTTTGCGCATAAAGATTTCTTGTGAGAACAGGTACCGTTTTGTAGAATGAAGCCGTAAAGAAAGGAAGCAGATATGAATCAGCTTGGAGAAAAGATCGCAAGGAAACGAAAAGACCTTGGTATGACGCAGAACGAATTTGCGGACAAGATGTGTGTTACAAGACAGACTGTCAGCCGCTGGGAAGCAGGTACAGTCTATCCGGATATCGATAAGATCAGTGACATTGCGGAGCTCCTGCATGTCAGCTGCGATTATCTTCTGAAGGATGAAGCGGAGGAAGAAAATCCTGCAGCGGTCTCAGGGATCAGCAGACTGCTGAAGAACGCGGAAGGAAAAACCGTAAGGTTCAGCTTCTTTGATTCAGAAGCAGACCCGGACCTGTATAAAACAGACTGCAGGATCATTGCCTTTGAAGGAAACTGGATGAAAGTGGAAGCAGAGACGAAAAAAGGAACGGTAGAAAAACTGGTCCCGGTATCCTCTGTATTGTCACTGGAATTTGTCAGGGAGGATGCGTAAATGGAGTATGTCGGATTTGTATTCGGTATCTTCGGTCTGATGGCATTTATGGAAGTGTCTTCCCTGAAGGGAAGGATCACAGCGCTGGAACGGGAACTGACAAGAATGTTGGGGACTTCCTTTCATGAAACCAGGTCATCCCTTCTGCATGCCGCAAGATCGTATATCGGACAGAGCGTGATCATTGATCTGAAAGAAGATTATGAGGATCCGGATATCGTGATGTACGGCAACACGAAGCACGGTTCCAATACGATACTGGATGCGGATGCGGAATGGCTGATAGTCCGCACGGAAAGCGCAAAAGGAATTACGGAAAAACTGATCCGCATGGAAGCAGTCGAGCGCATCAGTGTGAGAAAGGAAGCATAAACTGCTGATATTCTGATCTGCTTTGATCAGGTGATATGGATCATAACAAGAAAGCCGCAATTCTGCAGCTTTCTTTTTATATATTCATATCGTTCTGAGACCTGCCATGGTCCCTTCCAGATTTGCTTCCTGGATGAGGCGTACAGAAGAAGCGTCGCCGACGATATATGTTTCCGGTGTAATGCCGAAGAAACTGTTGGCGAGTTCCGTTTTCGGTGCCATACCGCTTGCCACTATGACATCATCATATGGGATATCGATCAGTTCTTCTCCATGGCGTACACGAACGTATGATTCTGTCACTTCTTCACATACTGTACCGGTATATACAGTCAGATCACTGCAGCGGTCCATGTGCTGTTTTAAAGAGATCCTGTACAGCATATTTGCGTTAGAAGCGATCTCATCCGTCATTTCGATCACTGTTACGGTTTTCCCGTCCATTTCCGCAGCACCCAGCGCGATCTCACTTCCGATGGATCCTCCGCCGATCACTACGAGATGATCCCCGAGTTTTTCTTGATCTGCGATCGCGCTGAGACAGTCATGCACCCTGGGAAGATGCAGACCTTTTACCGGCGGGTTTTTCACGGAAGAACCGACAGCTACGATCAGATAGTCCGGATGCAGACGCTTCACATATTCCGGTGTGGCTTCTGTGTTCAGGCGTACATCGATACCGGAGTGTCTGACCTGGTCCATCAGCCACCGGTAATACGACCTCATGTCTTCCTTATAGTGTTCTTTGATGATATAGCGGATCATGCCTCCCAGTGCTGAGTCTTTTTCCAGAAGGATCACATGATTTCCTTTTTTATCTGCTGCCAGGGCTGCGGAGATCCCGGCCGGACCGCCGCCGACTACCACGACAGTTCTGGGCTGATCGTTTTTCATGATCTCGCTGTCTTTCGGAACATAGGCATGATGATGAAATCTGGGATTGACTGCACATCCGATGTTTCTGTATTCTGTCGCAATGTGGTAGCACTGAAGGCAGCGTACACAGGGACGAATCTGATCTGCTTTGCCGGTCTGTGCCTTTAATACCCATTCCGGATCTGCCAGCAGCGCTCTGCCTATGGCGATCAGATCAGCTTTTCCTTCCACAAGGATCGATTCTGCGCGTTCAGGTGTCTCAATACCGCCGACGACGCCTACGATCAGTTCAGGATATGTTTTTTTTACAGCGGCAGCGTATTCCACATTGATCTCATGCGGTTCGAAGATGGTGGTGCTCATTTTCACATTGCCGCTGTAGCCAAAGCCCTTATCCAGTCCGCAGGAGATCTGCACAGCATCGATGTACTTCTCGGCCATGCCGATAAATGCAAGCGTGTCCTCAAAGGTGATCGATCCCGGTACGTGTTCTACCGCGGAAATACGCATATCGATTGGAAAGCGGGGACCAACTGCCCGGCGTACTGCCTGCAGGATCTGCAGCGGAAATTTTGCCCTGTTTTCCAAAGGTCCGCCGTATTCATCGGTGCGGTGATTGTGCAGCGGTGAAAGAAATTCTGCCGGCAGCCAGCCGTGCGCAAAATGCAGGAAGATGAGGTCGAAGCCCAGCATCATAGCGTCACGCGCCGCTTTGCCATACGCAGCCGCGACCATTTTCATATCAGCTTCGTCCATAGCCTTAACGGGCCATCCTTCATCATTGACACCATCGCAGGGTCCGTATACATGCGGTCCGTTGTAAGCTCTTGCCTGATTGCCGCAGTGGATCAGTTCGATCCCGGCTTTCATACCTCTTTGGTGCGCTTTGATGATCCAGTCATGTGTTTCATCCACCATATGTCTTGAGAACGCGTACGGAATGTCTGCCCACATTGCGTTGGGAGCGTCCACCGCCACACTGCCCTTGATCACATAGCCCGGTCCCTGAAGTTCACTGATATCGATCATACCAAGGGGAGTAGAAACGATCCTGTTTTTCAGAACGGTCTGATTGATCTTCAGCGGTGTGAAGAGATTGGGATATTCAGTGTTCATCATAAGTACCTCCGCTGCTTATGCTTCTGACTGCCTGGTGATCAGGATGCTCAGCAGACAGCTGACCAGAATGGAAACGGCAACAGCAATGATATAGATCGGAAGTTTGGGCATGGTCAGATATGCGCCGAAGGAGAGGATGCCTGTGAAAGCAAACTGTACGATCGGAGCATTGAACAGGCCGATGACCAGACCGCCGGCAGCACCGCCTGCGATCAGTGAGACCAGATACTTTTTGTTAGTCATAACGATACCGTAAAGGCCTGGTTCCGTAATTCCGGAAAGCGCGTCGACAAATGCCGCGGATGCTGCAGTCTGACGGACCTTAGCCTGTTTTGAAGCGATCAGCGCGCCGAGACATACGCCAAGCAGAGCATAGTTGCCCATACCGCCGGCAGACAGACCGTATTCATATCCCTGTTCCGCAAGTACAGCCAGCTGAACAGGAATGACAGACCAGTGCAGGCCGAGCATGATAATGACAATGAAGAATGCGCCGAAGATCACACAGCCGATCACGGGAAGTCTGAAGAGTACTCCATACAGTGCGGATATTGCATTGGCCAGAACTGCCGATACAGGACCGATCACCATGATCGTTAACGGGACCATGAGCACCAGGGTGAACAGGGGGATCAGAGTGAACTGCAGTATCTGCGGAAGATGTGTCTTCAGGTATTTTTCCAGGACGCTCATTGCCCATACAGCCAGCAGGATCGGAATAAATGTTCCGCTGAAGCCAGCTGCAGTGAAATTGATCCCGAACATGGAGACTTTTGTACCAGATGCAAGCATTCCGGCAAGATCGGGATATACCAGTGAAGCTCCGAGAACGGCTGCTGTATAAGGATTGCATCTGAAGTGCTTCGCGGCAGTAAACGCCAGGAGGATCGGGAAGAAATAGAAGACGGAATTTGCGGCTGCGTAGAATGCCTGGTATGTCAGTCCTTCGCTGTTGAGAATACCGAAGTTGGAAAGCAGTGCAATGATACCGCCGATGATACTTGCTGTCGCAAGTACCGGGATATACGGTGACATGATCTCAGAGATCATCTTCATAAACCTGTCTGTGAGACTCAGCTTTTCTGACCGGACATCTTCTTCATCATCCGGAACTGTACCGCCGCTGAGGACGCCGGCCTTGACGATCTCGTCAAATACATTGCCGACACCCGTTCCGATCAGCACCTGATATTGACCGCCGTTATCCATGACACCGAGAACACCGTCAACTGCTTTCACTGCATCTGTATCTGCTTTGGATCTGTCTTTGAGAGCGAAGCGGAGTCTGGTTGCACAATGGACAACGCTTTCAATGTTTTCCAGTCCGCCGATGTTGGAAATGATATTCGCTGCTGTTTCGCTGTAGTTCCTTGCCATAAACTTCTCCTTCTGCATGCGGGGTTTCCGGAATTCCGCATGTCCTTCAGCATTCGGACCTTTCTGCTTACACCTATGTTATAACTTGTAATAAAACAAAAGAAAAATATCAATAATTGTCTTTGTTATATCAATTTGATATGATCTATTCAGTGAAGGGTCAAAGCTATGAATATTGATTATGAACATTTGAAAACGTTCTGCATGGTGGCCAGATATAAAAGCTTTACACAGGCTGCCGTGGAACTGTCGACCAGCCAGCCGGCTGTCACCCGTTTGATCAACAGTCTGGAAGGCCAGCTTGGCTGCAAGCTGTTTTTCCGTGACAGGCATACCGTCAGCCTGACTCCGGAAGGACAGCAGCTGTACAGCTATGCTTCCCTTGGTTGTGAACAGTTTGAAAAAGGGGTCTCTACAGTTACGGAACTGTCCAGTATGGAAAACGGTCATCTGATGATCTGCTCCAACGAAATTGGACTGCGCGGTTTTGTTGACCAGGTCCTGGATATCTATCACAGAAAGTATCCGAAGATCACGATCAATCTGAAGAATACCCCGTCTTCGACTGCTCTTCGTGAGCTGAACCAGGGAGTCACTGATTTTGCTTTTATTACTTCTGCCCATGTGATCAAGAAACCGTACCATCAGGTCATCTGCCGCTCTTTCAGGGACGTTCCGCTGCTCGGCAGAGGCTATCAGAAGGGAACGTCTTACCGTTCTTTGCAGGATCTTTCGGGTATCTCTTATATCTGCATGACACCCGGTCATGATACTTATAATCTTTATGAACGGTTTTTCCTGGAAAACGGGCTGCCGATGAAAGTCGATATGTATACGGATTCTTTTGCGCTGATCATGCCGATGATCGAGCACAACCTCGGATATACATTTATGCCTGATTTCATTGCGGAAGAATCCATAGAGTCCGGAAAAACATTTTCACCGGATCTGGATGAAATGATCCAGAGACGCAATATCCGCATGATCTATGATTCCACGTATCCGCTGAGTGTTGCCGCAAAAGCATTTCTCAGGACAGTCATGGAATACATCAAGAAAAATTAGATCACGGTCTGTATTTCTTTCATGAATTTTCAGTCCTGTGTGATGAAACAGGACTTTTTTAAAGGAAATACCTGTATTTTGCCAGAATCAGAAGTATGATAGGAAACGGCATTCCGTGAACAGAAAGCGCGGGGGAAACAGGATGGCGTTCAAAACAGTCAGAAACAACAGCTGGAAAGGGATCCTTCTGAATGCGGTCATTGCGGCAGTCAGTCTGTTTTTCAACGGTTTCGGCGTATATCTGACGATCAAAGCCAATATCGGGGCAGCTCCCTGGGATGTTCTGAATCTCGGTATATCAAAGACACTCGGCATCCTGTACGGTACAGCTTCCGTAACGGTATCCTACATGATCCTGGCGATCGACATCCTGATGAAGGAACCGATCGGCATCGCAATGTTCATCGATGCGCTGGTCGTCGGCAAGAGCGTAGACTTCTTCAACATGATCAATGCTGTTCCTACAGCCACATCTCTTATTACAGGGATCCCGATGATGCTCGTCGGTATTACCATTATCGCGTATACAGCTTATACATACATGATGGCATCCCTTGGCTGCGGTCCCCGTGACACACTGCTTGTCGGACTTGCCAAACGGTTTCACAGACTGCCGATCGGTGCTGTGAGTATCGGACTGCTGAGTACGGCAACATTGACCGGATGGCTGCTGGGCGGACCGGTCGGCGTTGGAACACTGATCTGTGCGTTCGGAACGGGACCGATCATGCAGGTCATATTCAACATGGCACACTTTGATGCCGCGCATGTTCAGCATCAGAACCTGAAGGAATCACTTGCAGTGATCCTGCACTGAACAGCAGACAGATACAGTACTTTTGCCGCAGGATGAAGTTTCTGCGGTTTTTGTATGCAGATCTTCCGGACAGAAGCCTGTAATAATCTGCCGTTATTCATTACAAAACACTAGTATCACGGCGATATGTTCTCCGGTTATGAAATAATATGATCAGCAGACATCATTTTCTTTCCTCGGGCAGTTCCGGAGGAAACATATATCATTGATCATTGTTTTCGGAGGAAGTATGAGAAAACTGAAGGTAGTAACGATCGGCGGGGGAAGCAGCTATACCCCTGAACTGGTGGAAGGATTCATCAAACGGTATGAACAGTTTCCACTGAGCGAATTATGGCTTGTAGACGTAGAAGCAGGCAGAGAGAAGCTCGATATCATCACCGGACTGACTGAGCGGATGTTCAGAAAAGCAGGTCTGGATGTTGAAGTACATGCGACATTGAACCGCAGGGAAGCACTGAAGGACGCTGACTTTGTGACCACCCAGTTCCGTGTCGGCGGACTGGATGCCAGGGACAAGGATGAACTGATCCCCATCAAGTATGATGTGATCGGTCAGGAAACAAACGGACCCGGCGGGATGTTCAAGGCACTCAGGACGATACCTGTGATCTTTGACATCATCCGTGACTGTGAAGAGCTGTGTCCGGATGCCTGGATCATTTCCTTTACCAATCCCAGCGGCATCAATGCGGAAGCTGTCTTCCGTCATACCGGCTGGAAGAGATTCGTCGGTCTTTGCAACGGACCGGTGAACATGATCAAAAACATCCGCGATTACCTTGGCCTGAGTGAAACAGATGTGCTGGAGACAAAATTCGGCGGACTCAATCACATGGTATTTGCGCTGGATGTCAATGTGAATGGGGAAAACAAAAACAAGGAACTGATCGAAAAGATCATTGAGCAGAAGCACAAAGATACGCTGAAGAATATTACGAATATTCCGTGGTCTGAGCATTTCCTGAGAGGCATGGGATATTTCGGCATCGATTACTGCCGTTACTATTACATGAAGCCGGAGATGCTGGAGCACCTGAAGCAGGATGCGGCAGCAGGCAGGAACCGGGCAAGAGTCGTTAAGGAAGTGGAGAAGGAACTGTTCCGCAAATACAGTGATCCCCAGCTTTGTGAGAAACCGAAGGAACTGGAACTCAGGGGAGGAGCACTGTACTCTGATGCAGCATGCAATCTGATCTGTTCGATCTATAACGATACCGGGGATGTCCAGGTCGTGGATACACTGAACCGCGGTGCCATTGACAACCTGCCCGGAGACGTGGCTGTTGAGGTGAGCTGTGTGATTACCAAGGACGGACCGGTACC
Source organism: Solobacterium sp. (assembly GCA_017421125.1). Lineage (GTDB taxonomy): Bacteria > Bacillota_I > Bacilli_A > Erysipelotrichales > Erysipelotrichaceae > Bulleidia. The sequence goes on along the minus strand of JAFOMZ010000298.1, from coordinate 14,794 downwards.
GCTCCATGTCGGACCGCTGCCTCTGCAGGCAGTGGGACTGATCCTGCAGCTGAAGGCATTTGAGATCCTGACGACCGATGTGGCTCTCAGCGGGAATTATGATGACGCGCTGCTGGCAATGACGATCAATCCGCTGGTACAGTCGGAACATAAGGCAAAACTGATCCTTGATGAAATGCTGGAGGCACATAAAGAGTTCCTGCCTCAGTTCTTCAGGTGAGATATGAAGAGACCTGATATCCTGATGTTTATTTCCGACCATTTCCGCAGCGATGCGCTGTCGGTAAACGGAAACAAAGCAGTTCAGACGGAGAATATCGACGCTGTTGCGCTGAATGACGGCATTTCCATTGACAACGCGTTCTGCCAGAATCCTGTCTGTGTTCCAAGCAGGTGCAGCTTCCTGAGCGGCAGGTACCCGCATACCGGAGGATTCCGCACCATGCACCATCTGCAGGGACCGGATGACCTGAACCTGCTCAGGGAACTGAAGAAGCAGGGATACCATATCTACTTCGGCGGAAAGAACGATGTATTCCGGGAAGATGTACCGCTGTCGGAATACTGTGACTATCGCAGTGATGCCTATAAGGAAATGAACGCAAAGATCAAAGGACAGGCACTCCCGGAAGGCTATACACCGATCCTGAATGCCTATACACAGGCACAGGCTGCCGAAGCAGCCGCAATGAAGGAGGCTGCCCGGAAAGAACCGGACAGTAAGTATTACTATGCGATCTTCCAGGGAGAAGTATCCCGTGACAATCCACTTGCGGCAGGAAGCCTCGGGGCGGAAGACGCGCAGATCGCGGATGCGGTTAATTACCTGAGAAACTATAAGGGTGAACAGCCGCTCTGCATGTATCTTTCCCTGGTATGCCCGCATCCATGGTATGCGGCATTCCCGGAAGACTATGAGCGGGTGCACGACGAATATGTCAGACCGGCGATCCGCCTGAATGATGAGCAGAGGGCAAGGAAGGCTTCGATCCTGGAAGGCATCCGTGAGAACCACCGACTGTATCAGTGGAGCGATGAGGAACTGTTTTCTCTGAAGAAGACATATCATGCAATGATTGGACATGTTGATGAGAACTTCGGTAAGGTCATGGATGCCCTGAAGGATACAAAACGCTATGAAGACACACTGGTCTTCATGTACTCAGATCATGGCGACTATGCAGGGGATTACGAGATCACCGAGATCAACCAGAACACATTCGAAGACTGCCTCAGCAAAGTCCCGCTGGTCATCAAGCCTCCGAAGAGGTATGAGGTAAAACCGGGTAAGAGAAGGGCACTGGCAGAGCTTCTGGACATTCCGGCAACTGTTGCTGAGATCGCAGGTTTTGAACTTTCCGAAGATGAGTTCGGCAGATCGCTTGTCCACCTGTTTGCCTGTGATGAAGAACATCGTGATACGGTACTGTGTGAAGGCGGCAGAAGGGAAACAGAAAAGCAGTGCGAGGATGACAATCATTCGCCTGACACCCTCTGGTGGGCAAGGACGAGCGTACAGACCAGGATCCCCGAACATACCAAGGCGGTCATGCTGAGGGATCATAACTTCAAATATGTCTTCCGTTATTATGAACAGGATGAACTGTATGACCTGAAGAATGATCCGGAAGAACGGGAGAACCTGGCAGATGATCCGGAATATGCCGGGATCATCCAGGATATGAAGAACATCCTGCTGGAACGGATGATCGAAACATGTGATGTCGTTCCCAGGACCATCGACAAACGTATTTGAGTGACTATGACGGTACGGGCAGCCCGTACCGTTATTTTTCTGAATGTGCGTTCAGTCGTATATAATGGAGAACGGAGGAAAATTATGGCACTTGAGAAATTTCTGAAAGAACGCATCACGGATGCGGAAGTCCTGGTAAAGGAACTCCGGAAAACATTTGAGTATGTATCCGTGCTTGGTTCTTATACAAGGACAAAACAGATCATTTCTTCGACACGCATGAGCGCAGCCGATGACATTGATAATGAGTGCGGTTTTGTCATCCGTCTGTTTGACGGAACGCATTACAGCGAGTATTCGACTGATGAGATCCGGGGACTGTCTCCGGAGAAAGTCATTGCGTCTGTGAAACTTCCTGAAATGAAGCAGCCGTTTGTCAAAGCACCGGTGCTGGAAGAAGAGGAGATGGTAAAGTCCTTTGTACGTGAGGACGCGCATCCTATGAGCGATGAAGAGATCATGGAGCAGCTGAAGGCGATCCGTACGTATTGCGAGCAGAAGGATGAGCGCATCATCAATGCGCAGGCAATGTACCGCAAACGTTCCGTTTCCAAGATCTTTGTGTCCGGGAAGAAAGTACTGGACCAGCACTATGAATGGGTCAATGCGATGCTGATGCTGTCGGCAAGGGAGGGAGATGTCATCCAGCAGCACTACACTGTGGAAGGTGAAGCCGACAGCCGCAAGGCACTGGATGAACTGGATCAGCGGAAAGACGCGGAAGCAGATCTTGTTCTGCGTCTTCTGAAGGCAACGCCGGTAGAACCGGGTGTGTATGACGTCATTACTGACCCGACGATCAGCGGTCTGATCTGCCATGAGGCATTCGGTCATGGTGTTGAGCAGGATATGGTCGTCAAGCACAGGGCAAAGTCCGCGAACTATGTCAACAAGCAGGTCGGCAGTACACTGCTGAACATGCATGACGGTGCAGGTGCAGTCCTGTCTGCCGCATCCTATTTCTTCGATGATGACGGTGTCCTGGCACAGGATACGCACATCATTGAAGACGGTATCCTGAAGCGGGGAATCAGTGACGCGCTGTCTGCGCTGGAACTCGGACAGAAACCGAGCGGAAATGGCAGACGTGAATCATACCAGCGCAAGTCCTATTCCCGTATGACGAATACATTCTTCTCACCGGGCAAAGACAAGGTAGAAGACATGTTCCGTTCCATCAAGCACGGTTATTATCTCTGCAATACGAATAACGGCATGGAGGATCCCAAGAACTGGCAGATCCAGTGCACGGCAGAATACGGTCTGGAGATCAAGGACGGAGAGCTGACCGGAAAGATCATCGCTCCTGTTGTCATTTCCGGTTCCGTACTGGACCTGCTGAATTCCATTTCCATGGTATCCGATGAATATAAGATCATTGGATCAGGCGGCTGCGGCAAGGGACATAAGGAATGGGTTTTTGTGTCTGACGGCGGTCCGTTTATGAAAGCGAGGGCGAAACTGGGATGATGACGATCAATGAATTGAAAAAACTGATCGAAAATAACAAAGACATCAGTGCTTATGAGATCAGGAATACGGTCAATGAATCATATCAGTTCTTCTATGTCATGGAAGAACTGGAGACAAACAGATGCGTGAATGCTGAAGAAACAGTGGCAGTGGTCTATACAGACTCAGAAGGACAGAGAGGTTCTTCCTCAGTGGTGATTACTTCCGCGGATGACCGTGATACCGTAACAGAAAAACTGAAGGCCGCAGTCCGCAAAGCAGGTCAGGCAGCTAATCCGTATTACCCTCTGGCAGAAAAGACAGAGAACATCCATACCGTTTCAGACAGTACATGTGACCTGTCCCTGATCGCCAGGAATACGGCAGATGCCGTATTCGCGGCACAGGCAGGCAGTGATGCCCAGCTGAACGCAACGGAGATCTTTGCGGACCACAATACCATCCGTTTCCTCAACAGCAGCGGCATCGATCACAGTTATGATACGTATTCCGTATTCTGTGAGACGATCCCAAGCTATGACGGTGAGAAGGAAGATGTGGAACTGTATTTCAGCAGATACGCGGACATTACCGATCCTGCTGAATTTACCGAAACAGTCGGTACGGCATTGTCCAATGTCCGCTACAGGTATGAAGCGTTGAAGCTGGAAGATGTCACGGTCCCTGAAAACTGCCTGGTGGCAGTACAGGGTGACATGCTCAGAAACATCATGACGAATTTTGCTCAGGAACTGTCCTACAGCAGGCAGTACTACAAGATGAGCCACAGCAAACTGTCCGATCAGATCTCCGCTGTACCGTTTGACATGATCCTGAAAGGACAGGAAGAAGGCATCTGCGGTTCTTCACCTGTAGATCCTAACGGTATCGTTCTGAAGGATACGAAGGTCATTGACCAGGGCAGGGCTTCTGCTTTCTGGGGTGACCAGCGTTTCGGCTACTACCTGAAGGAAGAACATATTACCGGTTCTTATCCGGTCGTCTGTGTACAGAACTATCCGGTGATCTCTGAGGAAGATCTCAAGAGACCGGTATTGTACCTGATGAACTTTTCTGCACCGCAGCTGGAATCTTCCAGCGGCTACTTCGGAGGAGAAGTGCGTCTGGGTCTGCTGGTGGAAGGAGACAAGGTAACTCCTGTAACAGGCTTCTCTGTCAGCGGAAACATCTATGAAGCAGTGAATACTGCAAGGTTCTCTGAAGAGACAGCGTCTGTCAGTGCGAAAGGCAGAATGTCATTCAAGGGACCGAAGTACATGTACTTTGATCAGCTGAAGCTGCATTGATAATGAACAGGCTTTCCGGAGACCGGGGAGCCTGATTTCTTTTTCCGTTTATTTTTATCAGTTGAAACAGTACCGTATTCATTAAATACAGCAGGAATGGTATAAATATTCTGTACAAACTTTCATTTTATTTCTTAAATATGCAGGATTCCGAAAGCGGGGTGTTTTATGAACCGGAATGACAAAGTCTACCAGACTTATCTCGAGATCCTGCGGCGTGAGCTGATCAGCGCTATGGGCTGTACAGAGCCTATTGCTTTAGCTTACTGTGCCGCCTCTGCCCGTTCCGCGCTTGGCTGTCTGCCTGAAAAGATCAAGGTCGAAGCCAGCGGCAATATCATTAAAAACGTGAAAAGCGTTGTTGTTCCCAATACCGGTCAAAGAAGAGGTATTGCAGCAGCCGCATGCATCGGCGTGCTTGCCGGTGATGAGACTGCCGGACTGGAAGTCATTTCACATGTCTCTGAAGAGGATAAAGAACGCCTCGGTACTTACATGGAACAGACTGAGATCGAAGTGAAGCCTCTTACGTCAGACTATCTGCTGGATATGATCGTTACGGTCAGTGTCGGAGACTCCTATGTAAAGGTACGGATAGCCAATGAGCATACCAACATTATCCTGATCGAAAAGAACGGGGAAGTGCTTCTGCAGAAGGATGGGGATATCACTTCTGAAGAAAAGGATGTACCGGATTATTCACTGTTAAGCGTATCAGGCATTTATGACTTTGCCTGCACATGCGATTTAGCTGATGTAAAGGAAATACTGGATCGGCAGATCTCCCAGAATACCGCTATCAGTGAAGCAGGCATGAATAAAGACTATGGCGCAAATATCGGCAAGGTGCTGCTGAAGACAGGAAACGATCTGAAGACACACGCAAAAGCATATGCGGCTGCCGGTTCAGACGCCAGAATGAACGGCTGTGAACTGCCTGTTGTGATCTGCTCAGGCAGCGGCAATCAGGGACTGACTGCGTCACTGCCTGTTATTACCTATGCAAAAGGACTGAATGCTTCAGAGGAGCAGCTTTACCGTGCGCTTCTGATATCAAATCTGATCACGCTTCATCTCAAGGCAGGTATCGGACGCCTGTCCGCATACTGCGGCGCAGTCAGCGCCGGAGCCGGAGCAGGTGCAGCCATTGCCTACCTGCATGGCGGGGATGAGGAAGTCGTTGCCCATTCACTGGTCAATGCCCTGGCAATTACTTCGGGGATTGTCTGTGACGGGGCAAAGTCCTCCTGTGCTGCCAAGATCGCTACAGCAGTAGATACCGGTATCTTCGGATTTGAGATGTATCAGAACGGACAGCAGTTCTATGGCGGAGACGGTCTGGTCGTCAAGGGCGTGGAGAACTCAGTTGCTAACTTTGCCCGTCTGGCAAGAGTCGGCATGCGGGAGACAGATCTTGAGATCATCCGCATGATGACGGAAGAAAGCGGGAATGCGTCATGAAGTTCCTGAAGAGTCTTCCGGCACGTCTTGTACTGGGTATTATCATCGGAATGATCGCAGGACTGATCGTTCCTGAAGATATCATGGTCATTGTTGTGACTGTGAAATATGTACTGAACCAGTTCATTACATTCTGTGTACCGCTGATCATTATCGGCTTCATTGCGCCTTCCATTACAAAACTCGGCAGCAGCGCTACAAAGATGCTGTCGGTGGCCTTGATCATGGCATATATGTCCAGCCTGCTGGCTTCACTGCTGTCCGCACTCAGCGGATACCTGATCATCCCGCATCTGAATATTGCAGGCACTTCGGAAGCGATCCATGAGCTTCCCCAGGCTGCCTTCCAGCTGGACATTCCCCAGATCATGCCGGTCATGTCGGCACTGGTATTCTCGGTACTGCTGGGTCTTGCGGCAGTATGGACAAAAGCAAAGGTCATCAGTGATGTACTTCAGGAATTCCAGAATATCGTTCTGGAGATCGTGAAACGGGCAGTGATCCCGATCCTGCCGTTCTTTATCGCAGTCACATTCGCTTCACTTTCCTGGGAAGGAACGATCACCAGGCAGCTGCCGACATTCGCGATCGTTATCCTGATCATCCTGATCGGTCACTTTATCTGGCTTGCCGTACTGTACGGAACAGCGACTGTTTATGCCGGTCATTCCGGACTGGAAGTCCTGAAGAATTACGGACCGGCATATCTGACCGCAGTAGGAACCATGTCTTCTGCTGCTACGCTTGCCGTAGCGCTGGAGAGTGCCGGCAAAAGCAAAAACCTGAGAAAAGATGTTGTAAACTTCGGCATTCCCTTGTTTGCCAATATCCATCTGTGCGGATCGGTACTGACAGAAATGTTCTTTACAATGGCGATCTCCAGAGTACTGTACGGGCATCTTCCTCCAATGGGGGATATGCTGCTGTTCTGTTTCCTGCTGGGGATCTTCGCCATCGGTGCACCGGGTGTACCGGGAGGAACTGTCATGGCTTCACTCGGACTGTTAACAGGTATTCTTGGTTTTGACGCCAACGGTACAGCACTGGTGCTGGCCGTATTCGCGCTGCAGGATTCGTTCGGTACCGCATGCAATATTACCGGAGACGGTGCGCTGACACTGATGCTGAGCGGATATGCGGACAAGCACAATATCAAGGCAGCACAGACTGCCTGACCAATACAGCACGCTATAAAAGACAGAACGTAAAAGACCTTTGTACCGGACTGATGCAATACCGGCACAGAGGTCTGTTTTCGTTATGATCCGGAGAATACGCGGTCATAGTTTTCAGCTGTGGCTTTTGAAAGTTCTTCGATCGTAACACCCTTGAGTTCTGCAATCTTACGGTAGATCGCAATGACATCCGTGGGGTCATGCCGTTTGCCGATCACAGGGCTCTGGTATGGTGCGTCTGTCTCGATCATCAGATGGTCCAGCGGAACAGCCCTGACTGCTTCCATGGGCCTTTTGGCATTGGAAAAGAGAACACTGGCACCGAAGGAGATCATCCAGCCCGCTTTGATATATTCGTGCGCTGTTTCCGGAGATCCGCTGAAGCTGTGCAGGACTCCCTTAACTGGATATTTCTTCAGGATCAGCTGTGTATCCAGTACCGCTTTGCGGGAATGGATGTTAACAGGCAGATGCATTTCACATGCCAGCTCCAGATGCTTTTCAAAGAACTGTTTCTGAAGCTCTTTTGTATGTTTGTGGGATGCATAGTCAAGTCCTGTCTCACCGATCATATCCGGTCTGATCTGTTTCATCTGTTCCGCGAACCGATCAAAACGATCCTGGGTATCTGTTGTTCGCAGAGCCTGCGGATGGATGGCACAGGCAAACTTAAAACCGGTTATCGTATCCCTGAGGTCAGACACTTCTCTGTAATCATGTTCACTGCAGCAGATCAGGATCACTCTGTTCAATCCTGTCTCCAGCATATCTTTGATCATTTCTTCTCTGTCCTCAGAGAACTGTTTATTTCCCAAATGACAATGCGCATCAATGTATTCCATATTCCTATTATGACAGAAAACGGACCGCTGTATGGATACAGCGATCCGCTGCTGTTACTGTTTTGTTTTCTTTGCTGAGAGTACTTTCAGTACTTCAGCAATGACCATGAATGCCAGACCGATCCAGTATATATACTGCCTGAACGGCAATAACGGTGCTATGACATAACCCAGTGCGTGTGTGCTGAGGTACTTGGACAGGATATCTGTTTCCGGTTCTTTCCTGCCAAGCTTCCTGACCAGCATCTTTGTCAGTGAAAAGATCAGACCGGAACGGGCTGAGAGTTCCCTGGTGATCTGGATGAACAGTACCACACTGACAAAGGAATGCCTGAACAGTCCTGAACCTGACAGCAGACGTGACAGGATCAGTGCTGTACCGAAGCCTGCGGCCTCGGCAGAGAGCACGGTATAGTCATTGGAGATCAGGCCCTTCAGTGTTTTGAAGTACGGGATAATGCCGATCAGCTTGTCTTTGAGAATGGTCCCGCATGAGGAGAGACGTTCTTTCATGGGAAGCTTTGAGAAGAACAGGACAATGATCATCTGTTCAAAAAATACATAGATGATCGCTCTTGCGGCAGCCCCGCAGATCATGCCCAGGAAGCCTCCTCCGGTAATACCGGACAGGGCACCTGTCAGGTAATACAGGGGATAGAAGAATACCGGCTGGTATCCGTATACTGCAGGCAGTTCCAGCAGGATCCAGATAGCTGTCATCAGCAGCAGCGGTCTCCAGTGCTCTTTCATGTATCTGGAAAGGATGGCTGTCATGACAGTGTCTCCTTTCCGGCGCTCTTCAGCTGATAAGCAGCTGTTCCGCTTTCATCATGGATCACTTCGTATTCATGTTCTTTCAGTTCTGTTTCTTTGGCAGAGCCCGGTACTGCGCCTTCACTGATCAGGAAGACCTTTGTTTTATCGTTGTCTTTCTTTGTATGGATACCGGGTGTCCTTACTTTGACATTGGTGAGCTTTGTCGCAAGAACTGCCTTGTCCTTTACGGAAAGGGCACTGACACGCAGTGTCGCGTGGAAGTCTTCCGAAACAGGTCCGCAGAGGATATTCAGTCTGGCTTCGGCATTGCCTCCGGCACATTCAGCCATGAGGTTCTCCAGCCGCTTGTTCAGTTCTTTGTCGGGGTCAGGCAGAACCGTCACAAGCCATGTAACCATGGCTTCATCCGCTCCTTCCAGTGTTACCGGTACGGAAACAGGTCTGCCGCATCCGGCAAGGATGTCGGGGATACTGTCACCGTCATTGACTGTCAGTGTACCGGAAGCTTTTGTTTCCTTTGTTGAACCGGAAGCTGCAGAGGCAGCACCGGATGAAGCTGAAGAGATCAGGGCTGCACCTGCGGCAGTCAGTGCCGCAAGCACCGCAATACCTAGTACACTGAGAATGTTTCCGGGACCTTTCCTGACAAGGCTTCCCTTTGTCAGGGTAACTTTCGTTTTTCCTGTTCCTGAAGAAGGCTTCTTTTTTTCCGCTTCCTGGTTCCTGGGGTTCAAGAGTCTGTTTAACCTCGAATTGTTTTTCTCCAGCTGTTCATCATTCTGCTGCATGGGTTCCGTATAATCAAAGCCGTCTGTCGGCAGTGAATCACGCGGATACAGGTCAGAACCTACAAGAACGACAGCAGGGGTATGGTAATACAGTCCGGAAGGCCCGTTATAGTTTTCGTATTCCTGGATCACTGCGGAACTGACATTCTGTGTGTCTTCACCGACACTGATCGTCCATACTGTGTCTTCCAGTACGAAATCAAATGCGGTGCTGTCTGCCAGGGGATCAGCATTCTTCTCTTCATACTGGCAGCTGGAACATGTGTATTCTGACAGATCATTCAGCAGGACCAGGGAAGCACGGGCTTTGGCAGTGACTGTGATCACTGCCCGTTCATTCTTTTCAACGTTCTTGTTAATGATCTCGTCGTCCGGTTTCTTTTCCAGACCGGTATCCGCGATCTTTGTTCCGATCCCGGTAAATGTCAGTGTGACATTTGCGGAAGTGTCGGACAGGTCTGCATCAAACCCGAAGTCGGTAACTTCCAGATACTGGCTGATGACCTGGAGCTCATAGATGCCTTTTCCGTCCGCATGGACAGCTTTCATTCTGCCGCCTTCTTCAAAATGCGTGGTAAAGAAGGGAGTCGTCAGTTTAGCAGGTGAAGCCAGTTTAAAGGAAAAGCGTTCTCCCGGATGTGCTGTAAATACATGATCATCCGGTGAACCGACACCGGGGCCTGACAGTTCTGTCATGACGCTGGCACATTTTCCGTTCGAGTCAGAAGTCATCGTATCGGTAAATGTCACTTCTTTCGGATACTTCCCGGATAAAATACTGAAATACTCCGGACCGTTTACTTCCATGCCTCCGGCACAGACCGGAATGACGCATGTATAGAACATGGTCAGGAATAACAGAAACACAAAGCGTTTCCGTATCATATGCATTGAGTCCATATGATATCCTCCGTTCAACTGTTTTTCATCATACCACAAAGAAATCACAGACTGCCGCAGGTGCTGCAGGCAAAGTATTTTCCTGTATTCTCTTTGACAATTTCTGTGAAAATGTTTTCCTGCTGCCTCATAGACTGATACTTCCGACATGTGCAGAAAAAGAAAAAAGATACGTTTGGAATAACTGTAGAAGAGCGGAAAGCATAGTATGATGAGTAGCGTAAGAGTGTGTACTGTGTTCTTCACTGCATGCAATGCAGGAAGAACACATGGTATACAGACAAAGAAACTAATAAGGAGCTTGTGTATGAAACGTTTATTGGCAATAATGCTGCCTCTGCTCATGCTGAGCGGGTGTGCTGACAGCACTGCGCCTGCAGTGCCTTCAACAGCACCTGAGGTGCCATCAGCAGAACCGGAACAGACGGATGACATCTATATTTTCTATACATCTGATGTTCACTGCGGAGTAGATGAGAACCTGACACTTCCTGCGTTGAAGGCACTTGTAGAAGATACCAGGAAAGAACATGAATATGTTGCTTTGGTAGACCTGGGTGACTTTGCGTCAGGCGGTACACTTGGATCTTTGTCTTCCGGTGAGATCATTGTCAATCTGATGAATAAGATGGGTTATGATGTGTCAACAGTCGGAAATCATGAGTTTGACTATGGCATGCCTCAGCTGAAGAGGCTGATCGGTATGGCGGAATTCCCGTTTGTCGCGGCAAACGTCCGCTATACAGGAACAGAAGGAAATGTATTTGCGGATGTTCCGGAGTATTTCATCAAGGATTACGGTTCTGTCAGAGTCGGTTTCATCGGTGTACTGACACCGGCATCCATCACGACTTCAACACCTGCCAACTTTATGGAAAACGGTGAATTTGTATATAACTTCTATGACGGCAATGAGGGTAAGGAACTGGCAGAGAAAATCCAGAATTCCGTTGATGAGATGCGCGGAAACGGAGCGGACTATGTCATAGCTTTAACACACCTTGGATCGATCGAAGCCATTGCGCCGTATGATGCCATCTCACTGATCCATAATACGACCGGGATCGATGCTGTGCTGGACGGACATTCCCATTCCGTGATCGTCGGAGACATGTATCCGAACAAAGACGGTGAGGATGTGCTGCTTTCCTCTGTCGGTACAAAGATGGAAAATGCCGGAGAACTGATCATCGGAAAAGACGGTACACTGACATCGATGCTGATATCGGAATATGACCGGGAAGATGAAACAGTCAGAAAGGCACTGGATGAGGCTCAGGAAGAACTGAATGGTATCCTTTCGGAAAAGGTAGGAGAAGTACCGTTTACGCTGTCGATCAAAGACGAGAACGGACTTCGTTTAGTCAGAAACAGGGAGGCACCATTAGGCAATCTCTGTGCTGATGCGATCAGGGAATACATGGATACGGACGTGGCTGTCGTCAATGGCGGTGAAGTCCGTGCAAACATTGATGAAGGTGATGTGACAATGGAAGACCTGCTGAATGTCATGCCGTTCCAGAGTCTGCTTTCCTCCTGTTACTGCACAGGTCAGCAGATCATTGATGTACTGGAATATGCCTCTAAAGAGACGCAGGGTATTGCCAGCTTTGACGGAAACCCGGTAGGGGAATTTGGCGGATTCCTGCAGGTATCAGGTCTGAAGTATACGATCGATACCTCGATCGACTCACCTGTACTCCTGAATGAGAAAAACATGTTTGCAGGATTTGAAGGTGAACGAAGAGTCCGTGATGTACAGATACTGAAAGACGGAGAATACGTACCGATCGATCCTGAGGCAGTCTACTCCTTGTCATCAGTCGACTATGTCATCTATCAGGGCGGAGACGGTAATACAGTGCTTGCGGAATGTGAACCAATCGTAGAAGCAGGTCCTGCAGACCTGGTAGCACTGATCGAATACTTCAAGACACATGATGCGATACCTGAAACATACAAACAGACAGAAGGGCGTATTACGGTTAAGTAATCAAAAATATAAATCATCATATTAGGAGGCATAACAACTCGGCTGTCTAGAAGTTATGTCTCCTTCTTAATTGGTCAAAGATGAATAATACAATTTCAGAGTATTAGGGATCATGCTAGGAAGAGAAGCCTTTTTCAGATAATGAAATACTATTTTAGTGTTTTCGAAATGATATAATTTGTAAAATAAACTGTGATGTTGTTTCAATAATGAAGAAAAGGTATTTAACTATGAAATTCACTTTATATGAAGGCTTGTACGAACAAGTGATTAATAATGAAATTAGGGATGAATTAAAAGAAAAGAAAGATCAATATACTTCTTTTACTGTTGATATGGATGAAGCAGAGTCTTCCAAGATTTTAAGTGCATACACAGCAGGTGCGATTGAAAGTGTTTTAGAAAGCACGAATAAAATAGAAAAGAAAGTAGAAATTGTTAACAGGATTTTTTCTGTTATTTCTGAGTATTCTGATGTAAATCCAGAAAAGGAGCATATTGTTTTAGATGATAAGAATAAAGCAAAACTTCTTAATGCAGTTGTGAATAATATTAACTCTAAATATAGTTTGTCTCACTCCGAACCTATACGTCCTGAATCATCTATATCAAAAAGTTCATTATTTACTGGTGCAATAAATGAACCTAGCTTACAGAGTGAATTTTGCAAAGAAATCGCTACAGCGGATTGTATTGATATGCTGGTTTCTTTTGTGAAATGGAGTGGGTTTGCGCTGATTCGCGATGCCTTGAAGGAGTTTACTTACCGAGGCGGTAAATTGAGAGTTATTAGCACAACATATATGGGTGCTACAGATGCAAAAGCTATTTATGAATTATCTCAGTTTCCCAATACACAGATAAAGATTTCTTACGATACAAAAAGAACGAGATTACATGCTAAAACATATGTTTTTTATCGAAAAACTGGTTTTACAACTGCCTATGTTGGATCATCAAATCTTTCTAATTCAGCAATGAGTTCTGGATTAGAGTGGAACATGAAGATAACTGAACAGGATCTACCTGATACATTTAAGAAAATTGATGCTTCATTTGAAACGTACTGGAATTCTAAAGAGTTTGAGAAGTTTGAACAGCAAGATTATGCAAGATTAAAAATAGCCTTAGATTCCGAAAAATATAAAGACCATCCAGATCCTGTGTTAACTTATAATTTCACAATTACTCCATACTCTTATCAACAAGAAGTCCTAGATCAGTTGGCTGCAGAAAGAGAATTAAGAGGTTACTACAGGAATTTAATTGTTGCAGCTACGGGAACAGGTAAGACTGTTATTTCTGCTTTTGATTACAAAAGGTTTGTTCAGAAGAATCCTGGGAAAAATAATAGATTGTTATTTGTAGCTCATAGAGAAGAAATACTAAAGCAAAGTCTTGCGTGCTATAGAGGTGTACTACATGATCAAAACTTCGGAGATCTCTTAGTTGGAAAATATCAGAATCCTGATAGTCTTGATCATTTATTTGTTTCGGTAGCTTCATTTAATTCGCGCAATCTCACAGCACATACATCACCTGATTTCTATGATTTTATTGTTGTTGATGAATCACACCATGATGCTGCCCCTTCATATCAGAAGTTGTTAACTTATTACAAACCAAAAATATTGCTTGGAATGACAGCCACTCCTGAGAGAATGGATGGAAAAAGTATTTTGACGTATTTTGATGGAAGGATAGCTAGTGAAATTCGTCTTCCTGAAGCAATTAACAGAAAATTATTAGCACCATTCCAGTATTTTTGTGTTACGGACATTATTGATCTTAGTCAATTGACATGGAAAAATGGAGGATATGTTATATCCGATTTGGAAAAAGCTTATATAGGAGACGAAAAACAAGCAAAGAAACGTGCAGAAACTATAGTAGATGCAGTTGATCGATATTTAGCTGATTTACGAGATGTGAAAGGATTAGGATTTTGTGCTTCTATAGCGCATGCTGAATATATGAGCGATTATTTTAATCAGCAAGGCATTAAATCTGTTGTATTAACTGGTGATTCTGATGACAGTACAAGAAATAATGCAGCAAAAAAACTTTCAAGTGGTGAAGTAAAATTTATTTTTGTTGTTGATCTTTATAATGAAGGTGTTGATATTCCCGAAGTTAACACAATTCTTTTCTTGAGACCGACAGAGTCATTAACTGTGTTTTTACAACAATTAGGTAGAGGATTAAGGCTCTGTGAAGGCAAAGAATACCTTACTGTTCTTGACTTTATTGGACAAGCAAATGAAAAGTATAATTTTGAAGATAGGTTTAATGCATTACTTGAAAAAACTCATCGTGATGTAAGAAAAGAAATTACTTCAGGCT
>JAFOMZ010000297.1 GCA_017421125.1 Solobacterium sp. | reverse complement strand
GTGGACGCGATGCCGCCTCCGAGGTTTTTCATGAGGGAACCTACAACAACATCAGCTCCGGCATGCCCGGGTTCTCTTTCCTCAACCAGTTCACCATAGCAGTTATCGACCATGATGATGACATCCTTGTTGACCCCCCTGATCTTCCGGATCAGGTGTTCGATCTTTGCGATGCACAGGCTTGCCCGGGAAGAATATCCTCTGGAACGCTGGATCTCGACCAGCCTGACATTGCCTTCCTTCAGTCTGCTGACGATCGCTTCTTCATCAAATTCGTTATTGACCAGGTCGATCTGTTCATATCTGACACCGTGGGCTTTGAGAGACTGGGAAGACTCTCCCGTCAGTCCGATCATTTCCTGCAGTGAATCGTAAGGTGTTCCGGTCAGGGAGATCATGGTATCCCCGTATTTCAGCAGTGCTGAGAATGTCAGAAACAATGCGTTGGTGCCGCTCATGATCTGCGGCCTGACCAGCGCGTCCTCACAGCCCAGTACATCCGCAAACATCTTTTCGAGTTTATCTCTGCCTGCGTCGTAATTGCCGTAGCCGTTGATGTCGCTGAAGTCGGAGTATGATACCCTGTTTTCTATAAATGCGGACAGGATCCTGTCAGAGTTGTACATGCATACCTGATCGATCCGTTTGTAGATATCTGCCAATACCTCGTCGGATTCCTCTGCCAGCTTCCATAAGTCCTGATTGATCTGATCTTTTATCATAATGGTTGTCTCCTGTGGTGTATTATATCCCATTACCGGCATTCCTGTATCAATACCTGCCGGATCCGTTCTGAAAGAAAAGAAACAAGATGCCGGTCCGGTCATGTTTTTCAGCTGTATGTAACGTTCCGGGCGGTACATCCATGCATATCGTCATGTATAATACAAAACAGTCATGTTTCTGAATCGCAGAAGGAGAAATGTTATGAACCGTGAAGATATCAAAAAAGTAGTGCTGGCGTACAGCGGAGGCCTGGACACATCCGTGATCATTCCCTGGCTGAAGGAAAACTACAACAACTGTGAAGTCATTGCCGTATCGGGCAATGTCGGACAGGGGGATGAACTGGACGGCCTGGAAGAGAAAGCTCTGAAAACAGGCGCTTCCAAGCTGTATGTCCTCGATCTGACAGAAGAATATGTCAATGATTATATTATGCCGTGCCTGAAAGCAGGCGCCCAGTACGAGGGATATCTGCTTGGCACAAGCCATGCAAGACCTTTGATCGCCAAGGGACTCGTTGAGATCGCCCTGAAGGAAGGCGCTGACGCGGTATGCCATGGCTGTACGGGCAAAGGCAATGACCAGGTACGCTTTGAACTTGCGATCCGTCATTTCGCTCCGCAGATGCATATCATCGCTCCCTGGCGCGAATGGGATATCAAATCACGTGATGAAGAGATCGATTATGCGGAAGCACATGATGTCCCGCTCCGTATTTCAAGGGAAACAAACTATTCCAAGGACAAGAACCTGTGGCATCTGAGCCATGAAGGACTGGACCTGGAAAATCCCGCCAATGAGCCGCAGTATGAGAAACCCGGCTTCCTGGAACTGTGCGTATCACCGTATGACGCTCCGGACACACCGGAATGCATTTCACTGGACTTCAAACAGGGC
>JAFOMZ010000296.1 GCA_017421125.1 Solobacterium sp. | reverse complement strand
CAGATCTTCAACCTTAAAGTTGTTCACACAGAATTCACTTTGAACACACACAGAGTTCGTTCTCATCCAGTATTTTATGGTCATGGAAAACATCAAGCAGGCGGAACCTCTCCCCCATTCTTCCGGCCATGTTGTTTCCGTTTCCCGGCATATACCGGCTTACTTACCTGCCGCATGATCTCCTATTAGCGGAATGGCTGCCAGATCCTCCGGCAGTCTTTTTCATGTTTTGCGGTCAATTGACCTGTATTCGTGACAGATACCTTGAAGAAAGAAAAACTATAATTTTGGCGGAGGCAGAAAGAATGACGACATCCAGAACAAAACATGTTGGGATCGACCTGACGGAAGGACCTATTCTTCCGCAGTTAATGACATTTGTTATCCCCCTGCTGCTGACCAATCTTCTGCAGCAGTTATATAACGCCGTCGATACAATGGTCATCGGACAGTATGTCGGCAGTATCGGTACTGTTGGCGTATCCACCGGCGGCGAGATCGCTGCCATGATCACGTTCATCGCCACCGCATTCGGCAGTGCCGGACAGATCTATGTCGCCCAGCTGGTCGGCGCAAAGGATCATAAGTCCGTCAATGAAACGATCATGACCGCACTGATCTTTACGCTGGGACTTTCCATGGTCATTGCGGCGCTCTGCATCATCTTCACCAACGGACTGCTGACATGGCTGAAATGCCCGCAGGAAGCTTTTGAACAGGCGCGTGCCTATCACATCATTGTTTCCCTGGGTCTGCCCTTTGTCTTCGGCTACAATACCGTAGCCGGTATTCTCAGAGGCATGGGCGAAGCAAAGAAACCCCTGGTCTTTGTGGCAGTGGCTGCCGCATCCAACATCATCATGGACATCCTGTTCGTAGTCGTCATACCATGGGAATCCGCCGGTACGGCGATCGCCACAGTCGCGGCACAAGTCGCGTCATTCCTTGCGGCAGGCATCTTCCTCTGGCGGAAGAAGGATGTATTCGAACTGGAATTCAGGCTGCGTGCCCTGAAGGTCAACATGAAGCACCTGAAGGTCCTGCTGAGACTGGGTATCCCGCTTGCGGCACAGTCCATCTTCATCCACTTCACCCAGCTGATCTGCTCCAGGCATATCAATTCCTATGGACTGATCGCTTCCGCGACCAACTCCATCGGCAACAAGATCCAGAAGCTGATCACGGTATTTGCCAACAGCATCACCACAGGTTCAGGAACGATGGTCGGACAGAACATCGGCGCCAGAAAATACGACCGTGTCAAACAGATCGTCCGTACATCGATTACCTTGTCAGGCTCCATGTGTGTCTTATTGATCCTGATCTGCATCCTGCTGCCTGCACAGCTTTACCGCCTCTTCACGGCCGACCCCGAAGTCATTGAATTCGGAAAGACATATCTGCATATCTGCATCATCATCTTCTGCTGCACGCCCTTCCAGGGAAGCTTCAACGCAGTCATACAGGGAACGGGAAACGCAAAGCTCTCCTTCCTTGCAGGATTCCTGGACGGTGTCATTCTGAGACTCGGAATCAGCTTCTTCCTTGCCTATGTCATGAACATGGGTGTCACGGGATTCTTCTACGGGAATGCCCTGGCCCGTCTTGGTCCGCTGTCTGTCGGTACATGGTACTGGATCAGCGGCAAATGGAAGGAACGCAAATTATTAACGGAATAAGAAAGACCAGCTGTCACACCGGCAGCTGGTTTTCATATGCTTATAATGATTCTCCCTTTGTTTCAATGACCTTCTGATACCAGAAGAAGCTGTCCTTGCGGATCCTCTGCAGATCCTTGAGATCCATGTCCGTACGGTTGATATAGATCAGCCCGTAGCGCTTCCGGAATCCCTGGTGAGAACTCAGCAGGTCCATGACAGACCACGGACAGTAGCCCATCATATCCACACCGTCTTCAATGGCCTGGCCGATCGCAGTGATGTGCTGCTGCAGGTAATCGATGCGGTAGTCATCGTGGATCTTCCCGTCTTCTGTCAATTCATCGGCTGTTCCCAGACCGTTCTCCGTGACGATCAGCGGCAGACGGTATCTGTTCCAGTAATCATTCAGGACGATGCGGAAGCCGACCGGATCGATCTGTGCCCCGTATTCACTGGCCTTGAGGTTCGTATTCTTTTCGATCTTCCAGTATCCGTACATATCGTAGTCCACTTCATTCATGCCCTCGACCTTTGTCCCCTTCGGGTGTTCCTCATCTGCAGGCAGATAACGGGCTGTCAGTGTACGGTAATAGTTCAGGGCGATGAAGTCCATCTTGGCTGACTTCAGCAGTTCATCATCCCCTTCACACGTCTGAGGCACCAGATCATGTTCCTTCAGGTACGCCATGTAGTAGCCGGGATATTCCCCGTACGCATGCATGTCCAGACAG
The DNA here is from genome assembly GCA_017421125.1 of Solobacterium sp. Taxonomy (GTDB): domain Bacteria; phylum Bacillota_I; class Bacilli_A; order Erysipelotrichales; family Erysipelotrichaceae; genus Bulleidia. Next base: position 10,795 of record JAFOMZ010000296.1, on the reverse strand, counting down.
TAGTCAGTCTTGAAACGGTTGTTCTGGATCGCTGACCAGACATCCTCCGGCGCATTAGTCAGAGGATATGTCACGGTAGAAGAGACCGCGCAGCCGATCTGACCGCCTTCGATGATGCTGTGGCAGGCATTGACTGCCTTGGCATGGGCAATGAACATATGGTAGTCCATCTGCGCGCGGATCTGTTCCTTCTTATGCGGATCCGGTTCATTCAGGTTCATGCGTTCATCCACCCGCATCATCAGGTTCTGTTCATTATGGACCTGCCAGAGTTTCACACGGTCGCCGAACCGCTCAAAGCATACCGAAGCGTAGCGTTCAAACGCGTCTGCGCATTTCCTGCTTTCCCAGCCATTGTATTTCTCAACAAGCGCGTAAGGAAGGTCAAAATGATACAGCGTGATGAAGGGCTGGATGCCGTTCTTCAGCAGTTCATCGATCACGTCGTTGTAGAACGCGATCCCCTTCTCATTGATCTCCCCATCGCCGTCCGGGATGATCCTTGCCCATGCGATAGAGAACCGGTAGACCTGCAGGCCCAGTTCTTTCATCATGGCAATGTCTTCCTTGTAATGATGGTAGAAATCCGAGGCTGTCTTACTGTCAGCCTGGATATCCGACTTTTTGAATGAATTGAAATCAGCGACGGTCATGCCTTTGCCGTCTTCATTCCACGCGCCTTCGATCTGGAATGCGGAAGATGATGCGCCCCATAAAAAATGATCCGGAAATTTCATAGATTATATTCTCCCTGACAACATTGTACAGGAAAACAGGTGATGCTGAAACATGAGGACAAACTGTCTGTCAATGCGGCATTCAGGAAAAGTGAATGAAACACTTCCAAAAAGAAAAAGCAGTGCTGTTTTCACGCAGTACTGCCTGAGCTGAGGTGCTGTATGAGGTGATGCAGTCCGGCTTCAGATATACTTCTGCCGGTATTATGGACGGCCGTTATAGAATGCGATCTGTCCAATGATCACATGGGTATCTTCATACCAGGTTAACGAGAGACTGCGTCCGGCTTCGTCATTGCCGTCGTAATACCAGTCCCCACCTGTACTGTCGATCGGGTAAATAGCAGCATAGTCCGCAAAATACTTATCTTTCGCATCCTGACTGACATCATAGAATGTAAATGCAAGCGTAGGCTGACCGCCCAGATCAGCGTCGTCAGTGGTATATAATTCAACTCCGTCAGGAATCAGGATCAGATCTTTTCCGTTTTCCGGGAGTTCATTCAGAAGCCTGTATCCAGCCGGAAGCTGATCAACAGGAACGGAACCTCCCGGCGTAAGAGATAATTCTTTCAATTGACCGTTCACGATCGGGCTTCCGCTAATCCTCTTTACTTCGAACAAGTCTAAAACTTCCTGAGTTGCAGGACACTCCTGAATAAAAAACTCTCCTGCTATACGGGGGTCGATAGGAATCCTGAGTTCCATCTGATCGATCGATTCTGAAGGCTCAAGGTAACAAGGGCTATGACTTGCTGAAAAAGAGTTGGCGTTTCTTTCAAGACCACCGGCTTCATAAGTAAAACCTTCCGGCATAGCTGCCTGAAGTTCATCTTCAGTTAGACCGTCTTTGAGCTGATAGCTTACGCCTGGCCAAAGGATCGTATAAGGTGTATTGTTCGTCATTGTAATGACAACACTCTCATAGCCAAGATCGTTTGTCTCAGTCGTATAAGTCAGCTGAAGGTCATCAGCACTGATGACTTCCTGTGCTGACGGTGCTGCCGCAGGAATGTTTTCTGTATTTCCTGCAGGCTGCTGTGGTGAATCGTTATCTGTTGCCTGCGCTGCGGATGAACTGCAGGAACAGAGAATCAGTGATAATGATAATAATGTCAGTTTGAACAATGTTTTTTTCATATTCCCTCCTAATGAGCAGCTGACGCCTCTAAAGGGGTGCTGTGAAAATCTGCTGCATTATACAAATTATACGTCTTATTGCGGAATGTTTACATACAAAAGAATTTGTAAATAAAATACTTACCTGTTTTCAAGTACTGTCCGTTCAAGATCTGAATCATGTGCTGTCCGGTTCATATTTTTATTTCACCAAACGAAAAGGCTGTATCAGCTTTTTTCAGCCGGTACAGCCCTTCAACTGTTTATTGAATTCTGATTGTTCCGAGGGATCAGTTCCTTGTCAGGCCTTCGAAGGAATATGTCGCTTCCAGACCGATCTCAGACATGTCGACTGTGAGATCCGCATACTTCGGATCTGTGTAGTTGCCCATACCTGTGATGTTGTAGATCTTGGACATATCATATCCCTTTGCCTTCAGGATGTTCATGCACTGCGCAACACGGCCGCCGCTCTGGCACATGAGGAAGATCGTCTTGTCTTTCGGGAAGAATACTTCGAGGAGTTCGTCACTTTCTTCATATGTTGCGACAGGGTCTGTTGTATCGCCGCTGTAAAGCTGAGTGATGCCTTCGCCGCCTTCTTTGCTGTAGATCAGCGCAAAGTAAGGAATGCATTCGAAGTTTCTGAAGTGCTTCTTCGCATAGTCACCGAAATCACGCAGGTCGATGTAAAGAACATCGTCACGATTCAGATAGTCGAGCAGGTTTTCATTGTTGATCGCAGCACAGCCGGGCAGGAATGTGTCTTCTGTGCAGTCGACGGGATCGGACTTCTCGTCAGGCTTGTAAGTCTTTGTTGTGTCACGGGGTGCCGGAAGAGCTGCCTGAGCAGGTTCTGCAGGTGCCGGTTCAACTGCTGCAGGTGTTTCGCATACCGGGCATTCCGGGCAGGAAGTCTCGGCAGGTGCTGATGAGCATCCGACCAGCATAACGATGGCGAATGCCGCTGTCATAAACTTTTTCATTTTCTTCCCTCCTGTTTATTCAGCTGTAAAATATGCATCCTCCGCATGGTATTTGAACAGTGCGTTCAGCATGCGGATAATGTTATTCGTTGAGACACTGGAACCGGACAGCGTATCCAGCGTGTAGCCTTCACGGCCTTCACCGGCAGCGTATTCAGCAGAGTCGATGTCTTCCACGAAGCTCAGCGTCTGGATATAGCCGTAATTCTTGTCGATGAAGTAAGGAATGTATTCTTCCTTGAACTGTTCATACGTTGCACCGGCAGGTGTCGGGTTGGAGTCGCCCCAGAAACCAGCTGTGTAATGATCCTGGGAGTCCCTGTCGAACGAAAGGAATCTGACTTCGGAGTCATTGATGTCCTTGGACTTCGGAAGCGTCAGTTCAACATAGGCTGTCATCCAGTAGTTCACATCGGCGCTGCGGCATGTGCAGGACAGATAAGTGACCTGGTATTTGATATAGTTTCTTGCTTTATACTTGAAGTTTACAAATGCGTAGAACAGTGTTTCTTCACGCGGACCGTTGACGTGGTTGATCGGGATGACTGCAACTGCGTTGCCCATCGTACCTTCACCAAGGTCTGCTGAAGTGTTGAGCCATTCGTTGACGGAATTGACATCAAATACGCATCCGCCTGTATTCTCTTTCGGAGCTGTGCCGCCGAACGCTGTCGGATCGACGCCTGCTTCCAGCAGAGCCGCATTGGCTGCCTTTTTCACTGCTGTAGATGTGATCGTCGCACCGGATACCGAGTCAACATCGATCGATTTCTTCTCAGTCATTGCCTGGGTCATCGATTCGATCGCTTTGTCGCCAAGTCCCTGTGTTTCTTTTTCACCTACTCCGGCAACACCGGTCAGTTCGCCGTCTTTGAATGTCAGGGTGATCGTTACATCTCCCCCGTTACCCTTGGCGGTTCCCGAAAAGTCCCCGGTGACTCCGGCAGGTGCTGCTGCCGATTCGCCGCCAGAGCCTGCAGAGCATCCTGCAAGAAGCACTGCAAGCAGGCAGGCTGTCATTCTTTTCTTGATCATGTCGAAAACTCACTTTCTATTTGTACCTCTAATTATAGCTGATTCCTGTAGATTGTATACAATCTACATTCTACAATTACATTCTTTTTGTCTAATTTGTTATAAAATACTGGTATGAAAATAGTATTTGTTATCCTTGCCTTTCTGCTGGCTTCCTGCACATCGGAACCGGCAGCCGTTCCGGAAAAGACTCCTGCCCCGGAGCCTGTCTATGCCTTTGCCGAAGCCATTGAGTATGGTGATGAGATCATCCCTGTCTTTCATACGACCGTAAAGCTGGAAACACTCTCTCAGGAAGATATGGACCTCCTGTATCCCGTGTTCAATGAAAAAGCGCGGCACTTCAGCAGGCTCTTCGACCGGTACCATTCATATGAAGAGGAAGGCATCGCCAATATATATACGATCAACCATTCCGAAGGTGTCCCCGTCCATGTTGAGGCGGAACTGTATGAAGCGCTGCAGACAGCAGCAGATCTGACAGTACTGACGAACGGAAAATACAACCTGACGGTCGGGCGTCTGTTCGATGTCTGGGCAGATCTCTTCAGCCCCTTCCCAATCGAACAGGATGATCCCGATCCCGAAGCGATCAGCGATGCATTAGGCTGTGTCGTGAAACCGGAAGAGCTGGACGATGTGCTGATCTTCAATGATGCAGAACAGACAGTGACCCTGATGCCCTATGAACCGTGCGGTTCCTCCCCTGTCATCGATGCGGGAGCCCTTGCCAAAGGATACGCCTCCGAAAAGATCTTTGATGAACTGAAGCAGTACGGCAGACCGTTCCTGCTGAACGCAGGCTCCAGTTCGATCGCCGCCTATGCCCCTGACGATCAGCCCCGCACTTGGTATGTCGGTGCCCGCAACCCGTACGCGAGGGTCTACACCCTTTATGACTTTGCCATAAACAATACCGGCATGGTTTCGACCAGCGGTGATGACAGCAGTTATTTCATATTAAAAACCGATAACAGTGTTATACGCCATCACATCCTGGATCCGGACACCGGATATCCGAACAATTACATCCGGACCAACACGGTCATGACGGATCATGGCGGACTGGCTGCGGACGTCCTGACAACAGCGCTGTTCAACTGTGAGACAAATGAAGAACGCCTGGAACTGATCAGGACCGTCGCAGACTATTTTGATATCGATATCGCCTGGTCCTGGTTCATCCAGACCGGTGAAGAACAGGGCATCCTGTATACTTCCGAATCATTCCGGACACAGATCGTCGAAGCGTCTGTGTCAGAAAACATCATCAAAACAGAGGTACTGCCATGAAACAAATGATCCTGATGATATGCGCGCTTATCCTGACAGGATGCAGCGCACCGGCACAGCCGCTGCAGCCAGCGGAAACACCCGTCCCCGAACATACACCCGTTCCTGTCACAGCCACGGAACTGCCGCAGAAACCGGTCCCGGAATCAGCTGTCGCAGCTGATTCACCGCTCATCGCCCTGAATATCGACGACTACCTGTTCCTGGAAGGCGTCCGTTATTTTGATCTGCGTTCTGCCGACCAGGTATATTCCGAAGGAGGGATCGCCGGTTTCGTCAACATCCCCTTCTACGATGTGATCGTATCCTGGCAGAAACAGGAAAACGTCCTGTTCACGATGCAGAAAGCCGCTGACAACAAGGAAACATATCTCGGCGGTGTCGGTACATTCTTCCCGAATTATGAAGAAAGCGAAACGATCCTGAACGAGATCTTCCCGGAGGACCAGGATATCGTCTTTATGTCAACAGCCGGTGTCGAAGCTGCCTATATGATCAACCTGCTCATCCAGTACGGCTATGATCCGGCAAGGCTGTACAATGCCGGCACATTCACCAATGGCATCGGAGATACCGTCGCCTACAGGGACCTGAAAGATCACCGGTACTATATTGAACCGCTGCAGTCTTTCCGCGCGTCATTGTCTTTTGACTGGGGGGATATGCATATATTAGAATAATCACGGGAAGTGAACGCAATGACAAAGATCAAGATCCAGGCAACGATCCGTGAACAAGTATATGAGATCCTGAAGGAACGTATCCTCAGCGGTTATTATCCGGGAGGCACACACCTTTCGGAACAGCAGATCTGCAGTGAGCTGGACATCAGCAGATCCCCTGTCAGGGAGGCGATCCGCCTGCTTGAGGCAGACGGCCTGCTGTCAGGAGAAGCGAACAAAGGAGTTGAAGTGCGCAACTTCACGGAAAAAGATGTCCGGAATATGTACCAGGTAGAAAATCTCGTACAGGTCGGCAGTATCCGTTTCGGCTTCAAAGACCTGGACCGGAAAGAGAAAGACTGGTTCCGTGATATCAGGCAGGCGTTTATCGATGCCTATGAAACAAACGATTCCGGGAAATATCTGGAGGTCTCGACCCGCTTTCATAATAAGATCGCGGAACTCAGCGGAAACGAACTGATCGTCGGGTTTTACCGGCGCAACGGCACGCTGTGCCAGCGCTTCCGCGGCATCTCCCTGCAGAACCGCCGACGCCTGGAAAGTTCGCACAATGAACATCTGCGGATGATCGAAGCGATCCTGTCAGATGATCAGGAAGATCTGATGGCGATCATGTCATACCACATCTCCGAGTCGCTGCGGGCTACGCTTCTGGCGATCCCCAAGGCTTCTGATATCGAATAACCGGCATACGATGATCACCGCATCATCGTTTTTATATGCATGCCCTCTCCGTCATCCTGTCATATCCGGGATCATGTTGTGATGCTATAATTTTCATACAGTACAGGAGGATCCTCATGGACTTCAAAGAACTGAAATATATGATCGCTGTTGCGGAATGCGGAAGCGTTACCGCCGCAGCTAAAAAACTGTATATCTCACAGCCATCCCTGAGCTATGTCATTTCCAAGGTGGAAGAAGATCTCGGCGTCAGGCTGTTTGACCGTTCCCGTTCACCCGTAACGCTGACATATGCCGGGAAGCGCTATATCGAATCCGCGAGGCAGATCCTTGAGATCAATGACAATCTGCGGAAGGAATTTGAGGACATCCTCAATGAAGAAGCCGGTGAGATCGATCTTGGCATCCCGACCGAAAGAGCCGGGTATATGCTGCCGAGAGTACTTGAGAAATTCCGCCGTTCCTTCCCCAAAGTCAATCTCAGGCTGAGGGAGACACGCTCTGTCCAGATCATACGGGACCTGGAAAACGGCAATATCGATATCGCCATCCTGCCGGGTGATCCGGGTGACCTGCCCGAACGTTTTGAAACAGAGCTGATCTGCCGCGAACATCTGTATCTGGTCGCCGGCAGGGACCTGATCACAAAAGACATGATCCTGGAGAAAGGCAATGACCATAAGCTTCCGCTGGTCGATCTGCATAAAATGAGGAATATCCCTTTCATCCTGATGTCTGAGGGTCAGTATATCCGTAAATATGCGGAACGCATCCTGCGTGAAGCCGGGATCGAACCGGAAGATACGACGATCGTTACTTCCGGCATCACTGCCGTCCAGCTGGCAAAGGAAAGCCTCGGGGCAACGATCATCTCCGAACGTGCGGTGATACCGCTGGGCGGGACAGGCGAGATCCCCTGCTACAGGTACAGCCGTTCGGATGACAAATGGGATGTCCGTGTCGTCTATCGCAAAGGTGCGTACCTCAGCCGTTCCGCACGCTTCCTGATCGATCTGCTGAAGGAAGAATTTGACAAAGATCATTAAGTTCAGACAGGTTTCCGCCTGTCTGTTTTTTTTACATTCAGCGAATATATGACCATAGATAAATTTTATGGCCAATATAGAAATCATGTATTTTACTCTATGAGTGAAAGGGATTACATTATAAGTGACAAAAGGAGATCAGGAGGAGAATATGATCAAATTATTCGATGAAGGTATTTATCTGGTGAAAGGAAGCGAGATCGTTCCGGAAAGCGAAGCCGGCAAGGTCGAGCAGCTCTGCGGTATCAAGGCAGACAAAGAAGAAGCCAGAAAAGGTACCATCGCCTACAGCATTCTGAAAGCACACAACCAGAACGAAACAATGGATCACCTCAGTATTAAATTCGATGAGCTGACATCACATGACATCACATATGTCGGCATCATCCAGACAGCCAGAGCTTCCGGAATGGACACATTCCCGATCCCGTACACACTGACATGCTGCCATAATTCACTCAACGCAGTCGGCGGTACGATCAATGAAGATGACCATATGTTCGGTCTGACTTCCGCTAAGAAATACGGCGGCATCTTCGTTCCCCCGCATGTAGCAGTTATCCACCAGTACATGAGAGAAATGTCCGCAGGATGCGGCAAGATGATCCTCGGTTCCGACTCTCACACGAGATACGGTGCCCTGGGTACGATGGCTGTCGGTGAAGGCGGCGGCGAGCTTGACAAGCAGATCCTCGGAGATACATGGGACAACGCGTATCCCGGTGTCATTGCCATCTATATGACCGGCAAACCCGCACCGTGGATCGGCCCGCACGACATCGCGATCGCGATCTGCGGCGCTGTCTACAAGAACGGCTACGTTAAGAACAAGGTCATGGAATTCGTCGGACCCGGCGTATCCTCCATGTCAACTGACTACCGCAACGGCGTCGATGTCATGACAACAGAGACAACATGCCTTTCCTCCATCTGGAGAACAGATGAAGATACACATCAGTTCCTCGCTGAACACGGCAGAGGCGATCAGTACAAAGAACTGAATCCGGAAGATGTCGCATATTATGACGGCTGCGTCTATATCGACCTGAGCACGATCAAGCCGATGATCGCTATGCCCTTCCATCCGTCCAACGCATACACGATCGACGAACTCAATGCAAACCTCGAAGACATCCTGAGAGAAACAGAAAAAGCAGCTGAAGGCGTCAGCCAGGGCAGAGCACCTTACACACTGCTTGATAAAGTACATGACGGCAGACTGCAGGTCCAGCAGGGAATCATCGCCGGCTGCGCAGGCGGCAACTACACGAACGTTGTTGAAGCAGCCAACCTGCTCAGAGGCAGACAGATCGGTGCCGGTGAATTCACACTGAGCGTATATCCTTCCTCCATGCCTGTATTCATGGATCTCTCACGCAAGGGCGTACTTGCAGACCTGATGGCAAGCGGTGCCGTTATCAAGACAGCATTCTGCGGTCCTTGCTTCGGCGCAGGCGATACTCCGAACCACAACGGCTTCTCCATCCGTCATACAACAAGAAACTTCCCGAACAGAGAAGGTTCCAAACCGGGCAACGGCCAGATGAGCGCTGTCGCACTGATGGACGCAAGATCCATCGCTGCTACAGCCGCAAACGGCGGACTGCTGACAAGCGCGGAAGAATTCGCAGATGCATTCGGCGATGTTCCGGCATACCACTTCGATCCGGCTCCTTACCAGGCAAGAGTATACCAGGGCTTCGGCAAGGCAGACCTCTCCCAGGATCTGTTCTACGGACCGAACATCAAGGACTGGCCTGAGCGTCATGCCCTCGGCGAGAACGTACTGCTGAAGGTATGCTCCAAGATCCTCGATGAAGTTACAACAACAGACGAACTGATCCCTTCCGGTGAAACATCCAGCTACCGTTCCAACCCGCTGGGTCTGGCAGAATTCACACTGTCCAGAAGAGATCCGGCATATGTCGGAAAGACAAAGGTCGTTGACGCGCTTGAGATCGCAAGAGGAAACGGCGAAGACGTTATGGCAAAGGCTCCGGAACTGAAGGAAGTATTCGAAGTCATCCGTACGATCCCGGGCAGCGAAAACGCTGATCTCTCCAATGTCGAGATCGGTTCCACGATCTACGCAAACAAGCCGGGCGACGGTTCCGCAAGAGAACAGGCTGCTTCCTGCCAGAGAGTCATCGGCGGTCTCGCAAACATCACACAGGACTATGCGACAAAGCGTTACCGCTCCAATGTCATGAACTGGGGTATGCTGCCGTTCCACCTCAAGGGTGAACCGACAGAGTTCGAAGTTGACGACTACATCTTCGTACCCGGTATCAGACAGGCACTGCAGGACAACAAGCTCGATGACATCACAGCTTATGTCATCAAGAACGGCAAGGCAGTACCGATCAGCCTCTACATCAAGGACATGACCGAAAATGAACGTGCGATCGTTCAGGCAGGCTGCCTCATCAACTTCAACCGCAACAGCAAAAAAGCATAAGAAGAGCACTTGAAATGGCCGGGGTCTCCGGCCATTTCTTTTTGATCGATATCTGTTTTACCCGATGAATGCTGTGATCGCATTTGCATCCTCGAGGCCTTTTTCATACAGCTTCTGCATCTGTTCCTTATCCTTGGTGAGCGTGCTCATCTGGCCGATATCCGACGGCGCTACGATCAGTACCTTTCCCTCCGCTTCCAGACGCAGTGCTTCTTCGAGCTGGGAATTGTAGAGCTGCCAGCGGTTGACCAGACGGTCCGCTGTTTTCGGGTATCTTCTGCGGATCAGCAGCGCCATCCTGCGGTCCTTTTCAGGTGTGCGGAAATAATCCTTCGGCCTGGTCAGCAGGACAACGACCTTTTCACACCCGGCATCGAATGCCTTTTGGAACGGGATGGGGTCTGACAGGCCTCCGTCAAACAGCAGCCTGCCCTTCCATTCATACGGATGATCCGCGACCGGTACATTGGAAGAACCTTTGATGGCACCATAGTCATCCTGGCTCATGTCCTGCTCGGTATAGTAAACAGGCTCACCCGTTTGGGCATCCGTGGCGACGACGAGCATATGTTTTCCGCTCTTCAGCACACCTTCGTAAAACAGCGGATACTCGCCTGTACTGTTGCTGAGGGCATCCCCGTAAATATACTCGAGATCCAGGTAATTGCCTGTCTTCAGGAAATGACGCAGTCCCATATATTCCCTGCGGAATGAGTAATCCATATAAAACCTGTAATTGCGGTGTTTCTGTCCT
>JAFOMZ010000295.1 GCA_017421125.1 Solobacterium sp. | reverse complement strand
GGGAAACCAATAAGCGAATATCAGAGTGGCCAACTACCGATGAACTGATACTGTCTGAGGCTTTTTCCACATGTCCTTAAGGACGAATCTTTCAAATCCCTGAAATAAGGGGTTGACAAAGGTTCTTACATATCAGTTCACTATGATCAGCGTTCTTCTCTGAAATAACTGATTCCAAGTGATGCAGGAGCCTGATTCTCACGCTTCCTCCGTCTGGATACGACGCACAATACGACGATCGTTACCAGGTACGGCAGCATCTTATATAAATTCTGCATGTATGTCAGGTTCGTCAGCTTCAGCTTTGCCGCAAAGAATTTCGAGATGCCTGCAGGGATGTAGATGTATGCCCAATAGCACAGGCCGAACAGGTAGGCACCCCAGATGGAATTCTTCGGCTTCCAGCTGGTGAAGATGACCAGTGCGACGGCCAGCCAGCCAAGCGCTTCAATGGCAGAGTCATTTGCCCATGTTCCCTGGATGTAGTCCATGACATAGAACAGTCCGCCCAGACCGCAGATGGCAGCGCCGATCACGGAAGCGAGGTATTTGTACTTTGTAACGTTGATGCCTGCCGCATCGGCAGTAGCCGGGTTTTCTCCGACAGCGCGGAGGTTCAGGCCTGTTCTTGTCCTGCTCAGGAAGTACTGGGCAATGATCGCGATGATGATCGCTGTATAGACCATCCAGCCATGGGACAGGAAGATGGAACCAAATGTACCGAAACGTGTTGACAGGAACGGGATCTTTGCGCGGAAGGCGCTGGATGTGGCGGATACGGAGATCGTTCCGACACCTCCGGAGAGCTTCATCATACTGCCTCCGAAGAAGTTTGCCACACCTGTACCGAAGATCGTGAGTGTCAGACCGGTAACGTTCTGGTTGACCTTGAGCGTTACGGTCAGGAATGCGTAGAGCAGTCCGCCAAGACCTGCCGCAAGCATTGATGCGAGCAGGGTAATGATCATTCCGACGACCGGAACAGGTGTTCCGACTGATTTTTCATAAATGAATGCAGCGGCCAGGGCTGAGATGCCTCCCAGCTGCATGATGCCGGGAACACCGAGGTTCAGTCCGCCGGCTTTCTGGTTGACTGTCTCACCGATGCATCCGTACATAATGACGGTACCGAATGTGATCGCTGCGACACACCATGAGATCAACTGTGATAATGACATCAGTGTTCCTCCTTTACCGGTTCGCTTCTTGATATGGAATAGTTGATGAAGAATTCGGCACTCAGGATGAAGAACAGCAGGATACCGGTAATGATATCAGACGCGAATTCGTTCAGACCGAAGTCAGAAGCGATCTGTGCGGCTCCCTTGTCCAGGAATACCAGGAACAGTGAGATGATCGCCATGATAAACGGATTGAATTTTGCCAGCCAGCAGACGATGATCGCCGTAAAGCCGCGTCCGCCTGCAGTCTGTTTTGAAATGGTATGGGAGATGCCCGCTACTTCAACAAAGCCCGCGATACCTGCGATCGCGCCGGACAGCAGGACATTCCTGCGGATGACCGAAGGAACGTTGATGCCGGCATATCTCGCTGTAGCGACGGATTCACCGACGACAGCGCCTTCGTAGCCATGCTTGGAATACTTCATGTAGACATATACCGCGACGGTAATGACGACGACCAGGATGATGTTGATCGTGTACTGCTGGCCCAGCACTTCGGGGAACCAGCCTCCGTGACCGGCCATATTGATAATGCCTACGGAGTGGGACTGTTTCTTGTCCCAGATATCAACAAAGAACTCAACGAGCTGGATCGCCAGATAGTTCATCATGAGCGTGAACAGCGTTTCGTTCGTGTCATACTTTGCCTTGAAGACTGCCGGAAGCAGTGCCCAGATACCGCCGGCTGCGGCAGATACGACGAGCATGATCAGCAGTAACAATACGGTAGGGATCTTACTGCCGAAATAGATCATCAGGGCAGCTGTTGTAAGGCCGCCGATCAGCACCTGACCTTCCGCACCGCAGTTCCAGAAGCGCATTCTGAATGCCGGGGAAAGGGCAACGCTGATCATCAGCAGCAGACAGGTATCACGGATCGTGATCCATGTACGTCTGGAAGTGCCGAAGGCACCCTTGAACATGGATGTATAAACGCTGATGGGATCAAGCTTTGTGACAAAGTAGATGAACAGCGCCGATACAAGCAGTGCCAGTACGACGAATACCGCCCTGATCAGGATCGCCTGGATCAGTGTGGTGTCGTCCTTTTTCCTGACATGGAAGAGCGGTGCTTTATGAGTTGTTTTCTTTTCCATCAGTGAGCACCTCCTGTCTTCGTCATCAGATAGCCAAGCTGTTCCTTGGTGGCAGTGCGGCCGTCCAGCATGCCTGTCATGCGTCCTTCGCAGATGACCATGATGCGGTCTGACAATGCCAGCAGGACATCGAGGTCTTCACCGACATAGATGACCGCAACACCTTTCTTTTTCTGTTCGTTGAGAATGTTGTAGATCGTATAGGATGTATTGATATCCAGTCCTCTGACCGCATAGGCTGTCATCAGGACCGTGGGTTTGTTGTTGATCTCGCGTCCGACCAGGATCTTCTGGACGTTGCCGCCTGACAGACGTCTGACCGGATATTCAAGATCCGGCGTAACGACTTCCAGTTCGCTGCGGATCTTCTCGGCGGTCTGTCTTGGCAGTGTCTTGTGCAGGAAGGGACCGTTTCCTTTCCTGTAGCGCTTCAGCAGGACGTTGTCCGTGATGCCCATGTTTCCGACAAGTCCCATGCCGAGTCTGTCTTCCGGTACGAATGCCAGGTGCAGACCGTATCCGATGATCTGTTTCGTATCAAGACCGACCAGCTCATGGGTTCCGTGTGCTGTGGAATAGTAGATAACGGAAGAACCTTCTTCGCATTTCTGCAGGCCCATGATCCCTTCCAGAAGTTCCTTCTGGCCGGATCCCGAAATACCTGCAATGCCGAGTACTTCCCCGCTGTACAGATCGAAGCTGATATCATCAACGACTTTCTTTTTGTCGGGGTTCAGCACGGTCATGTGCTTGACTTCAAGGCGCAGCGCCTTGTTTTCAACAAAATCCCTGTTTATATCAAGAACGATTTTTTCACCGACCATCATTTCCGTGAGCTGCTGTTCATTTGTCTCTGATGTCAGGACGGTACCGGCATTTTCACCCTTGCGCAGTACGGTAACACGGTCGGATATTTCCATGACCTCATTCAGCTTATGGGTAATGATCACGACTGCTTTTCCGTCTTCGCGCATGTTCTTCAGGATGGCGAACAGTTTGTCCGTCTCCTGCGGTGTCAGTACTGCGGTGGGCTCATCCAGGATCAGGATCTCCGTACCTCTGTACAGTGTCTTGACGATCTCCAGTGTTTCCTTTTCGGAAACGGACATATCGTAGATCTTCTTGTCCAGATCGAGCTCAAATCCGTATTTGCGGCAGATCTCCTCTACAGCAGCACGTCCGCTCTTTGTATCGTTTTCCTTCGGAAGACCGAGCAGGATATTTTCGAGTGCCGTAAAGACATCGATGAGCTTGAAGTGCTGATGGACCATGCCGATGCCGAGATCAAAGGCATCCTTGGGGCAGGTGATCGAAACGGGTTCACCGTTTACCAGGATCTCACCTTCATCCGGGAAATAGACACCGGAAAGCATATTCATCAATGTTGTCTTTCCGCTTCCGTTCTCACCCAATAGAGAAAGGATCTCGCCATGGTAGATATCCAGATCCACATTTTTATTGGCAATGACTTTCTTCCCGAAAGACTTACTGATATGACGCATGGATACAGCTGCTTCCTGCATAAAAATCCTCCTTGATATAAATATCACAGGCTTCATTGCGAAGCCTGTGATCGATTCTGCTTAAGTGTTACTCAGTTTCTTCAACGATGCCGTCGATTCTTGCAGCGAAGTAAGGAGCGCTGCGGAATTCGGACTCGTGGAAATAGCCGTCAATCAGGCATTCTGTATCATCAGTGAAGTCTGCATCGATATCACCCATGATGGATGTAGGTGTTTCACCGCCGATCGTGAATGTGCTTGCATCGAATACATGCAGTTCGCCGGACTTGATCTGAGCGATGACTTCATTGACTCTTTCTTCTGTTCCTTCAGCAACTGCGGAACCGAGAGCTGTGATCTCAACTGCGCCTTCGTTGTATCCGCCGGTCCAGTCTGTCTTCATGTTCTCGCCGTTCTTCCAGCAGTTGAATGCATATTCGTAGAAGACTTCCCAAACGTTGGAAGCACTTGTCAGAGCGACATCCGGTGCAACGTCAAGCATGGATACGTTGTAGCCTACAGAGTAAGCTGTGAATCCGTATTTGTTGTCTTCCATGTTCTTCTGGAGCTGTGAAGGGGCGCCTGTGGAATCGGCGTGCTGACCGATAATGACGCAGCCCTGTGACATCAGGTCATCAGCGACAGTTGCTTCAGCTGTCAGATCGAACCAGGAGTTTGTATATTCGACATACATTGTGACGTTTTCAACAACGGACTTGATGCCGAGATAGAATGCTGTATAACCGGAAACAACTTCTGCATAAGGGAATGCGCCGACATAACCGATCTTGACATTGCCTTCTTCATTGAAGTTTTCTTCTTTCAGTTCGCCTTTTTCATTCAGTTCAGCGATCTTCATGCCGGCAACGACACCGGATACATATCTGGATTCATAAACGGATGTGAATGCGTTCTTGAAGTTGTCCAGACCTGTTGTCCAGGCATTGTCGCCTGTATCAGCTACGAATGTAACTTCAGGATATTCCTGAGCGGCCTGCATCATGTAGGACTGGTGTCCGTAGGAGTTGGAGATGACCAGTGTTGCGCCGTTTTCTACCAGGTCGACCGCTGCGTCATAGCACTTCTGGTCTTCACCGATGGAATACTTCCAGATGATGTCGCTTTCAGCGATACCGAGCTTAGCAGCTGCGTTCTTGATGCCGAGCATGTGAGCATATGTGTAACCTTCGTTTTCATCGCCGACGAGAATGATGCCGATCTTCTCACCGGAGGCTGCAGCTTCTGCAGTTGCTTCTGCCTCAGCTGTAGCTGCTGCCGTTGCCGGTGTATTGTCAGCAGGCTTGTTGGAAGAGCATCCGACAAGGCTGACTGCCATCAGCATGGCAGTGAGTGATGTGAATAATTTTTTCATTGTTCTTTCTTTCCTTTCCTATCTGATTGAACAAAAAAGCTTCTTTAACAAAAATACGATCATTGTACGTATTTTCTAAAGAAGGAGAAGTGCGGAGCTTATTTTCTTTCGGCTCCTTCCCGTAATTCCGCCGTAAAAACAGAATGGCCCGGAAAGGGGAATTCTGTCATAGTCCGGGCGTTTAAGGCACCAGGGTAGAGACTCCCTCACCGTATCTGAAGGATTATACGACAGTTTTACACGGATATTCTATTCATGATGTCATGGGAAAGCAAGGAAAAAAACAAAGAAAAGCCGATTAATTCGGCGGAAAAAAGGAAATTTACAGAACTTTTCAAATGTAAGCGCTTGTATTTTAAATCGCATACGTAAAAGCCTGTGATCATCATCCGATGATCTTCTGGATCTCGACCGTATACCCGGAAGGGTCCCTCATGAAAAAGGAATAGACCGGATGGACCGGATGTCTGCGCGGGGCACCCAGGGTGCTGACGCCGCGGGCAGTAAGCGCTTTGTAATAGTCATCGACATCCTGCTGTGTTTCACATTCCAGGGAAAGACAGATCCGTTCGGGATCCCTCAGCAGAAAACCGTCATTGAGCACCTGGAATCCCCAGCATCCGCGTCCGCAGTCGAAGATCCTGACGTTACCTCCTCCCTGTACGCCGACAATGGGAAGATTGAGCACATCATGGTAAAAGGCTGTTGTTTCTTCAATGTCTCTGCAGGGCAGAAAAACAATGCTGTGATCGATCATGTGTTCCTCCTATTTATGTCTCCAGCTGTAATACTCTTTGTCTTTTTCGGGGTCGATCAGCTGATCATCCGCATCTTCCAGCAGATAAAAGACTTTTTCCCCGTA
Source organism: Solobacterium sp. (assembly GCA_017421125.1). GTDB lineage: Bacteria > Bacillota_I > Bacilli_A > Erysipelotrichales > Erysipelotrichaceae > Bulleidia. Next base: position 5,513 of record JAFOMZ010000295.1, on the reverse strand, counting down.
CAGTTCTTTCCACTCTGTCAGGGAAAGCCTGAGGGAATACTGTTCTGTATGCACGCGGACCCTGTTGTCCAGAAGGGTAAAATATACAGGCGTCCCGTCTGCCGCGCAGACTGTAAAGCCTTCCTTCATATACCGCAGTGCTTCACTGTAAGAATTGATCCGTTCCATAACCTTATTATAATATCGCTCCTGTGCTGTGAAACATAAATGAACTTTCATCGGTTGACCGGATATGCGATCTGTGCGTGAATTATGGTAGAAAGCGGGGTAATACATATGAAAGCCAGTCTGGAGAGGATCCTTGAAAACAATACCGTCATGGTCATCGACGGTTCGATGTCTTCCGTACTGGAACGTATGGGAGCCGACCTGAACAACCGTCTCTGGACAGCTTCTGTACTGTCCGGGCAGCCTGAACTGGTCAGACAGGTGCATTATAACTACCTGAAAGCAGGGGCTGACTGCGGTATTACCTGCAGCTATCAGGCGTCCGTGCAGGGATTGATGGAAGCCGGATATTCAGAAACGGAAGCGGAGTCACTGATCATCCGTTCAGTGGAGCTTTTCAGGGAAGCACGGGATCAATGGTACCGTGAGGAGGGAGAAGCTTCCGGCAGACAGTATCCGCTGTGTCTTGGATCGGTCGGCCCGTATGGGGCATATCTGGCAGACGGTTCGGAATATACAGGCAGCTATGCCATGGACCGGGATATGCTGAGGAGCTTTCATTACAGAAGGATGGAGCTTTTGCAACAGGCAGGCGCTGATATCCTGCTTCTGGAAACACAGCCCGCCCTGGAAGAGGCGCAGATCGAAGCTGAGATCGCGGAAGAGCTTGGTGCCGACTACTGGATCAGCTTTTCATGCAGGGATGCCTCACATACGTGCCATGGGGAAGCTGTATCGGAATGTGCTGCTCTTCTTTCCAAAGGACATCCTCACCTGAAGATGCTCGGCGTCAACTGCACCGATCCGGACTTTATCGTTCCGCTGATCCATGAAATGAAAAAAGGGACAGACCTGCCTGTGGCAGTCTACCCCAACAGCGGAGAAATATACGATCCTTTTACCAAGACATGGACCGCCCGGAAAGGCAGTGTTGATTTTGAAACAAGGGCACTGGCCTATATGGCAGCCGGTGCTGCAGCGGTGGGAGGATGCTGCACGACCGTTGAACAGCATATCATACAGGTCTGTAAAGCAAGGGACAGATACCTGTCTGCCGGAAAGCCGAAACTCATCCGGTAGATCAAAGACCTGAACGGAGTCTCCTATAACACAGACGCCAGAAGGTGAACTCAAGTACGTTGGTAATCGCCCAGGACAGCGGGAAGCAGAAATACAGAACTTCCAGTGTCGGATGCGCCGTCCATATGAATGAGATATAGAGCAGTCTGACAACTACGATGCCGAACATCAGCAGGATCGTCGGCAGGCTGGAGTATCCCATGCCCCTCATGGAACATGCGGGCACATCGAGCATTCCGTTCAGGAATACCCAGAACACCAGCATCCGCATCCTGACCATGCCGGCGTCAATGACTGCCGGATCATTGGTATAGAATGCCAGCAGTGTCCTGCCGAAGAAACACGCGAGAGCACCGGCAGCCCATGAAGATACCGTCACCAGGATCAGAACGGATATCAGGATCTGTCTGATCCGTTCTTTTTTTCCGGCACCTGTATTCTGGGAAGTGAAGGTGATCACGGACTGGGAGAGGGCATTAATGCCGATGCAGACAAAGGACTCGATATTCTGCGCGGCACTGTTTCCTGCTACGGCAACAGAACCGAATGAGTTAATGGATGACTGTACGGCAATGTTCGAGATCGCCCACATGATCCCCTGGATACCGGCAGGGATGCCGGTCTTCAGGATCATTCCTGTCAGCTGCCTGTCGGGAACGAGCCTGCTGAACATCAGCTTTGTATCACCTGTCTCATGAAGCAGGGCGCGGGTGATCAGAACAGCTGATACGGTTTCCGAAATCACTGTTGCCCAGGCAACACCGGCAACGCTCATCTTCAGCCCGACCACAAAGAACAGGTTCAGCAGTACATTGAGAACGCCGCTGATGGCCATGTACATGGTAGGACGCTGTGTATCACCGCCTGATCGGAGTATCGCGGCTGAGAAGTTATAGATCAGCAGCGGCAGTGCCCCGAGGAAATAGATGCGCAGATATAATGTGCTCATGCCGATAATGTCTGCGGGCGTACCCATAAAGACAAGCATAAAAGGCGACAGGAGCAGACCGATGACAGTCAGGATGACTCCGCCCGCAAGCGCAAGAAAATATGATGTATGAACTGAAGCGGATATCGCTTCTTTTTCGTTCCTGCCGATCTGTCTGGCAATGACGATATTGGAACCGGTAGCCAGTCCGTTGAATAAAGATACGATCAGATTGACCAGGGAACCTGTTGCCCCGACAGCAGCCAGCGCTGCCTGTCCGGAGAACTTTCCGACGATGATCGTGTCTGCGGCATTGAAAGCGATCTGCAGCAGATTGGAGATCATCAGGGGGTATGCGAACAGCAGTATATTGCGGACGATCGGCCCGTGCGTCATGGTGACAGTTCTGTTTGACATATCTGTAATTGTAGCAATATTTAAGTAAAATGAACGCTGTTTTTGTGCCTGATCGTGATTTCAAGAGGGTAACTGACCGGGATTCAAAAATTAATAATTTAATGTTAAGAATGTTGTATTTCTGGAAATTACCGTCTATTTCATCAATCAGACCATATTTTTGACAGCACTGTCAAAAAGTTTAAAAACGGACATGAATTTTTTTGATTCGGGGTTATTGTAACCGTTTACAGTTTAAGGGTATAATAATTTAGGCGTTGAAAAACGTGTGTTGAATTAGGAGGAAAGAATCAACATGAAAAAGTTTTTTGCATCACTGCTGGCAGTAGCTATGCTGGCAGGCTGCTCTTCCGGATCTGCTTCCGGCGGAGGAACACCTAGCGGCGGCGAAGCTGCTCCTAGCGGCGGTGAAACATCCAGTGACGTTACTACATATGATGTAGGCGTTGCAATCTACCAGTTCAATGACAACTTCATGACTCTCTACCGTAACGAGATCGAAGCTTACTTCAAGACTCTGGAAACAGATTCCGTTAAGTACAATGTAACGATCGTTGACGGCAAGAACGACATGGCTGAACAGACAAACCAGGTCAACACATTCATTACACAGGGTATGGATGTTATCATCCTCAACCTCGTTCAGACATCTTCTGCTGACGCTCTGATCCAGAAGGTCGTAGATGCTGATATTCCGCTGGTTCTGATCAACCGTGAACCGCTGGCTTACGACAAAGACGGAAACACAATTGACGAAGCTTACGAAGGTATCCTGAACAACGCATCTGTATGCTATGTCGGCGCTGACGCTCGTCAGTCCGGTACATTCCAGGGCGAAATCGTTGCTGAACTGCCTGACCACGGCGACATCAACGGCGATGGCAAGATCTCTTATGTTATGATCGAAGGCGACCCTGAAAATATCGATGCTCAGTATCGTACAGAATTCTCCATCAAGGCTCTGACAGATGCAGGATACGAAGTTGACTGCCTGACAGACCAGGTTGGTAACTGGGACCAGACAAACGGACAGACAATCGCTGCTAACGCTCTGTCACAGTATGGTGAAGACGTTGAAGTTATCTTCTGCAACAACGATGCTATGGCACTCGGTGCTGCTGCTGCAATCACAGCTGCTGGCCGTACAGTTGGCGAAGACATTTATCTGCTCGGCGTCGATGCTCTCGACGAATGTGTAGAAATGGTTAACAACGGAACAATGACAGGTACAGTCCTGAACGACGCTGTTGGCCAGTCCCACACTGCAGTTGATGTTGCTGTCAAGGCTCTGAATGGCGAAGCAATCGACAACTACTACTGGGTTGACTACGTAAAGGTTACAAAATAAGTCTATTAAGTAATCTTAAGGGGGTAAGCCTGCAGGCTTGCCCCTTTATTTCCATTTTCAGAAAGGTCCGGATCCGGACCGAACTTAGAAATGAACGGGGGCAATATTATGTCTGAATATGTATTGGAGATGAAAGATGTCTATAAGGCATTCCCTGGTGTCGTTGCGCTTGACCATGTCAAACTGCAGCTGAAGCCGGGTACTGTTCATGCTCTGATGGGTGAAAACGGTGCCGGTAAATCAACGCTGATGAAATGTATGTTCGGCATTTACACCATGGATGAAGGAGAGATCTTCATCGATGGCGAAAAAGTCGAGATCCACAATCCGAGTGAAGCACTGGAAAAGGGAATTGCCATGGTTCATCAGGAACTGCAGCCGATTCCCGCCAGAACGATTGGTGAGAATATTTATCTGGGACGTTATCCCATGAAAAAGGCGCTCGGTTTTATTCCTGTCGTTGACCATGAGAAGATGTACAGTGATGCAGAGCGCGTACTGAAAGAAGTCCGTATGGATTTCGATCCGAAGAAAAAACTCGGTGAACTCAGCGTTTCGCAGATGCAGTCAGTGGAAATTGCCAAAGCTGTTTCCGCAAACTGCCGTGTTCTGATCCTTGACGAACCGACATCATCATTAACACAGAATGAAGTAGAAGCACTGTTCCGTATCGTAGATGACCTGAAATCAAAGGGTGTAGCGATCGTCTATATTTCCCATAAGATGGATGAGATCCTGAGGATCAGTGATGAAGTTACGATCATGCGTGACGGTCATTACATCGGAACATGGGATGCTAAAGGCCTGACAACAGACTTTATCATCACAAAGATGGTCGGCCGTGAGCTGACCAACCTGTATCCGGAAACGACAAACGTGCCGGGTGAAGTAGTATTTGAGGTGGAAGATTTCACATCGATCAATCCGAAGAGCTTCCGCCATGTCAACTTCAATGTACGTAAGGGAGAGATCCTCGGTGTAGCCGGTCTGGTCGGTGCACAGCGTACGGAACTTATGGAAGGTATTTTCGGAATCCGTTCGAAAGTCAGCGGAACCGTAAAATATCTTGGGAAAGAATTGAATATCCACCAGCCGAAAGACGCAATCGATAACGGAATTGCAATGCTGACGGAAGACCGCAGAGCTTCAGGCATTATGGGCGTTCTGTCAGTAGCGGATAATATCTCTATTGCTTCACTGAACCAGTATATTGAGCACGGCATCGTCCTGAACAATAAAAAGATCGAAGGACTGGTTCAGGAAAATATCAAGACCATGAATACAAAGACACCTTCCAGCAAAACGCCTATCCAGTCACTCTCAGGCGGCAACCAGCAGAAGGTTCTGATCGGCAGATGGCTTGCCAACAATCCGGAAGTACTGATCCTGGACGAACCTACAAGAGGTATCGACGTTGGTGCGAAGTATGAAATCTATACGATCATTGCAGACCTTGCAAAGCAGGGTAAGAGCATTATCATGATCTCATCCGAAATGGCCGAACTGATCGGTATGTCCGACAGGATCATGGTCATGTGTGACGGAAGAGTTACCGGATTTATTGACGGCAAG
>JAFOMZ010000294.1 GCA_017421125.1 Solobacterium sp. | reverse complement strand
TATCTGTTCCCTGATCATCGATACACAAAATGTTGAAAATGACCAACAGCTGGCCGGTCTTGCGTACAAACAACAAACTGCAACTGCAGCGACGAGGCCGAACCCGAAGAAGACAAAAGCAGAAAACATCAACTTCACAATAGAGTAAATTAAAACCTGGACATTGGCCCAGGTTTTATTTTTGCAAACATTTAGTTTCTTTTTGAATTGGCAACACGGTTTCTTTTTAAATTGGCAAAAATGTCTATCGTTTTAAGTAGTAAAGTAACAGATTTTCCTTTTAAATTGGAAATAAAATAACGAAAAAGCGCATTCTTATTGACATTCAGTTTCCTTTTAAATTGGTAATTAACAATCCCTGGAATATCCCGGATCATTCCTGGATCGTTTCCCTTTCAATCATCATTCCGTCGCCCTATAATATCACCATATTCATATCGGAGGATATTGCTATGGCATGTTACGGAATGATCGCCGCAGTGGAAATGCAGGCTGTTAAGGACCGGTACGGGGAAGCGCTGAAGTCATATCAACTGGCAGGACGGGAAGCCGGTGATTATCTGATCGGCGGTAAAACAGTCACCGTTGTCAACAGCGGAGCCGGAGAGATCGCGGCTGCCGCGGCTGTTCAGGCACTGATCTGCAGCGGTGCACAGGTCATATTGAATTTCGGTGTCGTCGGTGCCTTGACACCGGAAGCGGAAACTTCCAGACTGTGCGTGGTCGACCGGATCATCCATTATGATTTTGACACTTCGGAAGCGGATCATTCTGAAACCGGCAGATATATGGAGCTTCCGTCTGTCTGGATCCCGACCGATGACCGGCTGAGAGCCGCAGCTTTGTCTGCTTATCCGCAGATGAAGACCGTTAACTGCGCATCAGGAGACAAATTTATCGGCGACCCGGATAAAAAGAGAAAACTCGCAGAGGAGTTTCACTGTGACATCTGTGAGATGGAAAGCGCCGGCATCGCCCTGACATGTTGGAGAAACAATGTTCCGTGCCTGCTGATCAAGATGGTGTCAGACGGCATTGAAGGCGGTGCCGAGGAGTTCTACGCCACCTTCCGCACTGCTTCCGCCAAGGCGCTGGAAGTTATGGAAGAAGTACTGAAAAACCTGTGAAGAAAAACATCCCGGGGGATCGTTCCTCCGGGATATCTGTTTATCTGTTGAACATGAATTCACGCTTGCCGAAATATGACTTGTTGACGAAGTAATAAGCCATGCCGATTCCAAACAGAGCGATATAGGACATGATCTCCCTGCCTGTCAGCATGCGTCCGTAAGTCGCGGAAATGAATGCATAAAGGATGTGATAGATCATGGTGACTCCTACCGAGGTCAGGTTGAATTTCAGCAGCAGCGACGGAGCGCCTTTTTTGAAGCCGGCCAGCTGAAACCTTGTATAGACCGCAAACGCTGCCACGACGATCCCGGCTGCGCCGAACATCATATTGATGATGCGGAATGACGGAAACTGTGCGTAAAAAGCTGCTGCTCCGCCCGGTTCCTGGGCATAGACCCGGCCGGTCAGATACAGATATGCATTGGATAATTCCGACAATGCCGTCAGGATGAGCTGACAGTAAATGAGGAATTTAAACCAGTTCATAGGCAGCTGCCGGACAGTCTTCTTCGCAGGCTGTCTGTTTTCTGGATTGGTGTTGCTTGTTTTTGCCATTTTGAAACCTCCGGATCAACTTTAACATTATACCCTTTTCATCTGTTGTTTTACACGATACTTTTGCTTAAGTGTATAATTGTATCTATGAAAACGATCGGACTGACCCTGTTCTATGACAGCGAACTGCTCATAGTACTATTGCGTATCCTTCTGGTATCCGCGCTGATATGGGTATTTTTCCGTTTTGCGCCGATCCGCTGGAAGCGGGAGAAGCTTCCTCCGAAGACCAGAACATTTATCAGGGTGTCACGCAGAAAGCCTGTCTGGACGAAACGGGACTGGTTCTATGTATGCATGATCACCGCTGCATATGCCGTGGTCTCACTGCACAGACTGGGCAGCACGGTATTCCCGGTCACGACATGGCAGCCTTCCGCCACACCGCAGTCGATCATCCTGCACTTTACGGAGGCTTCTCATTTTGACGCAGTATATGCCATTTACGGGGAGGGCGACAACAACAGCAATCCCGATGCGTACCAGCTCGGATTTCACGATATCCTTCTGGAAGGATCAGATGATCTGTCCGTATGGGAACCTGTCGCAACGCTGTCCAAAGGCAGTATCTACCAGTACTCGATCACAAAGGGTGACTGGGATTATCCGTATATCCGTGTGACAAGCTCCAGCAAAAACGATACGCTGACGGAACTGGCCTTCAAGGCAGTCAGCGCGGAGCGCCTGCTGAGCGTTGAAATAGAAGAAGATGAATACAGCTCCGGGCAGTATCCTGCATCATTATTAATTGATGAGCAGGACCTCGTATGCCTGGATCCGGGCTATTATGACGAAGGCTACTTTGACGAAGTATATCATCCGAGAAACGCCTGGGAGATCGCCAACGGACAGCGCATGTACGCGTCTGTACACCCGCTGCTTGGCACGACATTGATGGCATTGTCCATCAGGCTGCTCGGCATGAACCCGTTTGCCTGGAGACTTCCGGGCGCTATCACAGGCATCCTGCTCGTACCGCTGTTCTATGCGTTATGCAAGGAACTGTTCCGCAGGAGCAGATACTGTGCCTGGGGAACGATCCTGCTCGCGGCTGACTTCATGCACCTGACAACATCCAGGATCGGTACGCTGGAACCGTTCAGCGTCTTCTTCATCCTGTTCATGTTCCTGTACATGATCCGTTACTATTACACCGGATTCTATGACACGCCCCTGAAAGAACAGATGAAGCTGCTGTGCCTCAGCGGCATCATGATGGGGCTTGGCATCGCGACAAAGTGGACTGCCTGCTACAGCGCGGTCGGCCTGGCGGTCCTGCTCTTCAGCAACCTGTTCCAGAGATGGCGTGAATACATCACAGCAATGAACAAACTCAGAAGACCCAGACAGATGGACGCGCGTGAACGGCAGCTGTGCATGATCATCCGCGATGTATTCCTGAAGCATCTGCTCATCACGATCCTCTGGTGCTTTGTCTTCTTTATCTTTATCCCTGTTATTATCTACTGGGTATCCTATATTCCGACACATGTCTGGAGAGACGGCTACAGCATTGCCAATGTCTGGAAACAGATCATGTATATCTACAATTACCATATGAACCTGGAAGCGACCCATCCTTACCAGAGTACATGGTATCAGTGGATCCTTGACCTGCGCCCGATCTGGTACTTCGGAAGAGCAGACAAGAGCGGTCTCTACCACTCCATTGCATGCTTCAGCAATCCTCTGCTCTGCTGGGCGGGATTCTTCTCGTTCTTCCATACACTCTGGCACGCGCTGCGTTACCGCGACAGGGAAGCATATATCATCGTCATCGGCTATCTCACGGCATATCTCCCATGGGTATCACTCGTGCAGCGCTGCGTGTTCGCGTATCACTTCTACCCGACAAGCTTCTTCATGATCCTTTCCATCGTGCACACATTCAGGACACTGCTGCGTGCTGACAGGAAATACATCGTATATATCAGGCTGTTTACGGTATTATGTGTACTGCTGTTCTTCCTGTTCCTGCCCGCTACGGCAGGCTTCGGAACAGAACGGGCATACATTCATTTCCTTGAATGGCTGCCGGGGTGGTACTTCGGATGAAGCAGAACGCAAAGCATAACGGAAAGTATCTGACCGCCGCGCTGGTCCTGTCCCTGATCTTTGTCTATCCATGGCTGTTCAAGAACTTTGTCGGGGTGGAACATGATACCTTCTTCCATCTTTCCCGCATCCAGGGACTTGCGGAAGCCGTCAGCCGCGGCGATCTGCTGCCGGCACTGTATCCGTATAAAAACAACGGATTCGGCTATGCCAGTCCGCTGTTCTACTGCGATATCCTTGTTTATCCGGCTGCCCTGCTGTATCTGCTGCATGTGCCGCTGTCATTCTGCTATATCGCGCTGATCTGGCTGTATACGTTTATTACCGCATACACATGCCAGAAGCTGTTTGATCAGGTGACAGGACATTTCACCGCGTCACTGGCTGTCACGATCGCATACCTGTTCTGCAATTACAGGATCACTGACGTCTTTGTCAGAAGCGCTGTCGGTGAAACCGCAGCCATGATGTTCCTGCCGGTACTGTTAAGCGGGCTGTATGAAGTCCTGTGGAATGAACATCCGGAACGGTGGTATCTGCTGACCATCGGACTTGCCGGACTCATCTGGTGCCATAACCTGACCTTCCTGATGGGAGCGATCCTGTTTGTCATCATGGCATTCCTGCGCAGGTTCTGGAAAGACCGCCGTATATTCAGGGCACTGTTCTGCGGCGCATTCACTGCCTTCCTGCTGACCGCATGGTTTACCATACCGATGCTGGAACAGGTCACCTCACAGAAGCTGTATGTCAGCTGGTACGCAAAGCACAGCGACCTTGAAGCAGGCTCCCTGACATGGTGGAAATACCTCGTCAACCATACGGTATTCGGCTATTCCGGAAAGCAGTACGCCAAGGACAAGGCTATGGTCGTCAATCCGGGATACTTCCTGATGATCATGCCCATCCTGTACCCTGAGGTCACAAAGAAAAAGGACTCATTCCCTTATGCCTGCATGATCCTCGGATACATCTTCCTCTTCCTGCCCTGCGCGCTTGTACCGTGGAAGTATTTCTCATTCCTGCGTGTACTGCAGTTTCCCTGGCGTCTGATCACGCTGGCAGGCATCCTGCTGAGCGTACCTGCCGCAGCGGTATTGTCCCGTCTCAACCGGGAAGTGTGGATCGCGGTATTTATGACCGTACTGCTGTGTGAAGGTGTATGGCATCTGAATCCTGTATTCGACAGGACATTCGGCATTACCTCGGAAACAGTTTATGAAGACATC
>JAFOMZ010000293.1 GCA_017421125.1 Solobacterium sp. | reverse complement strand
TTGATAAGAGCCATGTTCTCAAGATAGTTCTTATCTTTGAGGTCTGCCTTATAAGCTTCATCCACAAGATCAAGTTCCCTGATCAATGCATTATGTGCATGTTCGCCATCGTGTACCAACGTCGATCCCGGAACAATATGGTCCTTCAGAGCTTCAAGGATGCGTTCAGAGGATGGCTTTCCATGTCCGCATATTACCGCATAGGTGTTCTTATGGATATCTATAGCTACAACAATGCATAACTGATCTTCAGATAAGCCGCGTTTCTTCTTGTAATCGTCTTCATGTATAAGAGAACTGTCATAAAGATATGTTTCATCAATCCAGATACGATCTCTCATGTACAGATGTTCCTGGTATCCATCTACAGTAGAGAATACTTTCTTCCTCCACAGCATGGCTGTAGGATGAGATATGCCGCACAGTTCTTCTGTCATTTCAAGAGGTACATTGAATGTCATGAGGGTCAGATATTCCGCCCATGTATCAAAGCTCTTATTTGTGGAATGGAAGATCGTATTGCTCAGCAGTGTGTAATGTTTCCCACACTCTGAACATCTGTATCGTGGGAGCCCTTCCGGAGAGAAACCAAAAGATATCGATTTACCGGATCCGCATGATGGACATGTGGCGATACGGTTATACCGAAGAGCGAGTTCTTCAAAGTTGGTGATTCCGTATTTCTCTTTGTTCCTACGTACTGCTACAGCATCCTGAAGTAATTTGAAATCCTTGTCAGATAAACTGAAAACAAGGTCAGTAAACGAATTCTCTACTGACATAATGACATCTCCGCTTACTTAAGCAGCCATCTGACCGGAGATGTCGCCAAACATAGAGCCAGATGACTGCTTAAGTATTTCTATATTTGGCTATTTCATTATAGTTCAGATGTGTTTCATCAACAGAATTGTTTACTGTTAGAATTTATTATAACAGATGCTGACAGCTGTAATGATGGAAACAAAGCAGAGAGTCCGGAGACTCTCTGACTTTTTCATATTCTGATTCCGTACTTCCTCAGTTTTGCAATCAGTTCGCTGGTGTCGTTATGGAAAACAACAGCTTCAATGCCGGCATGCACTGCACCCTCGGCATTTGCCACGGAATCATCGATAAACAGGCATTCCGCTTTCTTCAGGCCGAACAGCTTTACTGCTTCATCGTAGAACTGCTGTTCCGGCTTGAGTGTTTTCCGGTCAGCGGAGCGGAAGATCCGCTCTTCCGGAAAACAGCGGGAGACAGGATAGCGGAACCAGTACTCTCTGTGCCGGTATCCGGCATTGGTCAGAAGATACAGCTCATATCCGTTTTCCTGCAGCTGTGAGCAGATCTCTTCCATACCGGGAATCTGGTCTGAAGGATTATCCCATTCCAGTGCAAGGCGGCGGGCATATGCATGCAGATGTTCCGGCAGTCTACTGCATGCCTTGGCGGCAGCTTCCTGTTCCGTATGGGTTCCCCGGTCGCATCCGACCCAGTCGGGATGGAGATATACTTCACGCATGAGCAGAACTCTGTCTTCTTCGGGAAGATCCAGGCGGCTGACAAACAGTTTCGGATCAAAGCGGACAAGCACATTGCCCATGTCGAAGAGAATATTACGGATCATGCCCTGGCTTCTTTCTTTCCGCCTGTGAATTTTCCGAAGAATCTCTTCCACCTCTCACGGGCAGCCCTGCGCTCGCTGAGATCCCTTGCTCCGACACCGTATACCAGATACAGAATAATGCCGGAAACAATCATGATGAACACCGTTGAAGCACAGCGTCTGCCGGAGGCATTGACATTGTATCCGTACAGGCCTTCCTCACGGCACATTGCCTGGATCACCATTGCATATGATGTACCGTAGGTGGAAGCGAATGTTGCGGACATATCATATTCGGTAAACAGCGCATTGAAGTTCAGGGCAAATACAGCCAGAACACTCGGCAGAATGATCGGCAGCTTGACCTGCAGGAACGTCCGGACAGGACTTGCGCCGAGATTCTTTGCGGCATCCTCCAGTTCCTCATCGATCGCATAGAACGATGCTTTGATCATTCTCAGCGAGAACGGCAGCTTGGTCACCGTATATGCCATGATAATCAGCATCCGCACATTCGCTCCGAAATACAGATTCTGATTTCCGACATACCAGATATCTGAAGTGTTGAAGAAAGTACGGTAGGAATAGCAGATCAGAATTGTCGGCAGCAGCCATGGGAACAGCAGTGCATATTCCAGAATGACGCCGCTCTTCTTATGCTTCTTGTTGAACATGTAATTGCATGCCACAACAACAATCACACAGGCAAGCGCCGCTGCCAGGGCTGACAGGACAAAGCTCAGCTTGATGCCGCCCAGCGTAGCTTCGTTCGAGAATACGCCCGAGATTGCGCCTTTGCGGATCTTGTAGCTGCCTCTGGAAGTCAGGTAGGAATAATCCTCCTGGCCGAAGAAGTTGACCAGCGTCCAGCTGGAAAGATCCAGCTTTCTCATTCTTACAGCACTGTATGTCTGAAACGAGAAGATGATAATCATCACCACCGGCGTCATATAGATGATAAACAGGATATATGCATAGATGTGAGCAATCACATTGGCAACCGGATTGTTGATCTTCTGCTTCTTCAGCTTCGCCTTTGTTTTGGAAACGGACAGATAATGTCCTTTGCGCTCATACGCGGAAAGGATTGTCAGGAGCACAATCGTGAACATTGCCAGAATGATTGACAGCAATGCTGCACGGGCCTGCGGGAATGCTTCATCTGCCGTACTCGATCCGGCCAGACGGACGATTTCCGGGTTGATCGAGTCATAGCCCAGAAGCGTCGGAGCTGACATTGCACACAGACCGGTAATAAATGTCATGACGGTCAGTGAGAACAGTGTCGGGATCAGCGTCGGAAGAACAACCGACCAGAGTACCTTGAACGGATTTGCGCCCATATTTCTGGCTGCTTCCACGGTATTGTAGTCAATGCCGCGGATGGCATTCCTCAAAAAGAGCATATGGTTGCTGGTGCAGGCAAATGTCATTGTAAACAGAACGGCATTATAGCCCGAGAACCAGTTCGGATTGATATCCGGGAACGACTCCGTCAGCATTTTTGTAATAATTCCGTCGTTGGCATACAGGAACATGTAGCCCGTAACAAGTGCAACACCGGAATAGATCATGGTTGTCATGTATCCGAGCCGGAGAATTCTGGCACCCTTGATATCGAAGTATTCGGTCAGAAGAACGATCGAGATACCGACAATATTGACGGTGATCACCAGCATAACTGCCAGCTTCAGAGAATTCCAGACATAGGATTTCATATTTCCGGCCAGGAAGAACCGGATAACGGCAAATGCGTCTCTCTGCCCTGCTGCATTGGTGGTATTGAAGATGCTGGTCAGCGTATTCAGACACGGCATCAGCATAAACCCGAAGAACAGGTAGGCAAAGAAGCACAGGCCGATCAGCCTGATAATCAGTTCAGGCGTGAATCCGTTTTTCTGAGCGCGGCTCATGAAACAGCCTCAGCAGGATATGACATGATGTCTTTCGGATCAATGACGACGGTTACTTCCTGACCCTCTTCATAGATTCTGACACCGTCATTCTTTTCAATTACCTTGATCATCTGGTCGCCGACACGGACATAGTACTTGATATACAGTCCGTAATACTCTCTTGTTTCCACGGTTCCGAGCAGCGGAATCTGTCCTTCCTCAAGCTGTACATTGACATGCAGGCGTTCCAGTCTGACATAGTTGTGCTTTGTTTCATCGATTTCGGCACCATTCTGCTTCATCATCGTGATGACATCACCGTCCAGACGGTTGATATCGCCGATGAAGTTGCAGACGAATTCTGTTTTCGAATGATTGTAAATCTCATTCGGCGTTCCGATCTGCTCGATATAGCCCTTGTTGAACACGGCAATCCGGTCAGAAAGCGTCAGTGCCTCTTCCTGGTCATGGGTGACATAGATCGTTGTAATGCCGAAGTCCTTCTGCATCTTTTTCAGCTCGTTTCGCAGCTGTACTCTCAGTTTTGCGTCAAGGTTCGACAGCGGCTCATCCATGCAGATAATTGCCGGTCCGGTTACCAGCGCTCGGGCAATCGCAACACGCTGCTGCTGGCCGCCGGAAAGCTCGCTGACCGCCTTTTCCAGCTGTTCATCCGACAGATCCACTTTTCTGGCAATATCGCGGACTTTCTCATCGATCTCCGCTTTCTTCATCTTTTTGATCTTCAGACCGAAGGCAATGTTGTCATATACGGTCATGGTCGGAAACAGCGCATAGCTCTGGAAAACAATTCCGATGTTTCTGTTTTCAATCGGCACATGGGTAATATCCCTGTCCTTCACAACAACCGTTCCCTGTACAGGCTCGATAAATCCGGTAATTGTTCTCAGTGTGGTTGTCTTGCCGCAGCCCGACGGTCCCAGGAAAGTAAAAAACTCTCCTTCCTTCACATGCACATTGATATCATGCAGTGCAGTAAAATCACCGAATTTCACCACAATATTATTCAGATGAATCATATACCAAGTTCCCCTCTTTCCTGTTTATGACAGAATACTCAAGCTGTTTTCAGAAAGGACGGGCCGATGCGCCGACCCGCCCTTTTTTGAGAATGAAGATGTAGCTGAATTACTGATCAGTTCTGTGCCTGAGTCAGTGTACCCCAGTCAAGATTGTCCCAGTCAGGTTCCGGCTTAGCATCAGCCTGGTCTGCCCAGTAGAAGCCGAGGTTTGTCATGATGTTTGTCCACTCAGCACTGTGTGCGGCAACATATGCAGCATATGTCATATCTGTGCCGGCAACTTTTGTCAGAGCGAAGTTCGGAATCTGATAGATGGACGGAATATCGTTTCCGTATACCAGTGCAGCAGCTTCCTTGTTGCAGGGGAAGGAGTCAAATTCTTCTGCCCATGCAGCCTGCAGTTCAGCAGAACCGAACCATTCGCAGAATGCCTTGACAGCTTCTGTTTCTTCTTCAGTTCTTCCGGCACGGTCCAGAACACCGATGTATTCAGCAATGTAATATGTACCGTCCTTGATATCGACCAGGTTCCAGTTCTCCGGTTCCAGCGCACCCTTCAGAGGATGTTCAGAGCCTTCAGCAGCTGCGTCGATCTTTCCGTACAGAGCGGAGGAATAGAATTCGGATACTGCAACATCGCCCTTGTTCAGAGGATCAAATCCGTATTTGTAATCATCGCCGCCGGATACGCCTTCTGCGCAGAACTTCCAGAGTGCTTTCCAGCCGTCAACGCTGATTCCGCCTGCCGGGGATGCGGGATCGGTAAATGCATACAGCATTGCGGAGTTGATATTCGCATTGGTTGTTCCGCCGATCTTGTTCTGACGGTACCATTTGTAACCGGAATTGATGACATCAGCCCAGTGATCGAAATGGAGTTCTTCACCGTTTGTACCAAATTCATCATTTCTGTAAAGCATCAGGACATTCTGGATAACGATGCCGTATGCTTTGCCGTCATACTTGTATTCGCCGACCTGGTCAGCCCATGAAGGTGTCCAGTCAACAAGCTTCAGATTCTCGTATGTGCCGTCTACAATCTGGCCCCATCTTGTCTCGTTCAGACCGAAGATCAGGTCGCCGTCTTTCTTTTCGTTGGCAGCCTGTACAGCGGCTGTATCACCGGAAATAACAGAGTTATCATCGATCGAGATTGTGAATCCTGCATCAGCAGCTTCCTGAATCAGCCATGTGGTGCGTTCTGTGGAGTTGGAGTTGGAATAAATGCGGATGGTAACATCGGAATAATCCTTTTCTTCGGGTGCTTCAGCCGGTGCTGCTCCGCCGCCGCTCTGGCTTTCTCCGCCGGATGCAGATCCGCCGGAGCATGCTGCAAGCGTCGGTACAAGTACCAGAGCCAGAAGCTTTTTCCATGTACGTTTCATGATATTTTCTTTCCTCTCTTTGTCCTTACCGGACTTTTATATTCTTATTTTAGCACCCGTGACAGAAATCACAAGCATAAATGTAAACGTTTCCAATACCCCTGTGCTTTATATGCATGACCGCCGGGAATATTAATGCA
>JAFOMZ010000036.1 GCA_017421125.1 Solobacterium sp. | reverse complement strand
GTGATCTTACCGTGCGCAATGTCGGACAGATAAGCGCACAGCTGCATGGTATAGAACGAAATGCCGACAGGCAGCACCCAGGAATTCCACTGTCCGCGCAGCAGAAAATCACGTGCCCTGTTCACCAGCAGCGGTGCCAGCAGGACCGCCCAGCCAATCGACAGGATAATCCGTTTTTTATCGGAGGCACGTTCCAGCAAGATTCCCATGCAGTATGCGAAAGCCGTTGTCAGCAGGAAGAACAGTATCAGAACGATACGGCCTGCCGAGACAAAATAAAACAGCATGGATCCGGCCAGAAGGACCAGGTATCTGTGCTGTTTGGGTACAAGATAGTAAAAGACAGACAATACAGCAATCATCAGAAAGTAAGCAGGTGCTGTATAACTCATGGCTGTCCCCCTTTATACGTGAATTATTGTATCTGTTTTTGCGCAGAAAGAAAACATGATGCAGGCGCATCATGGTTTCAGTGACTTCCATCTTGTATCAATGGCTTTCGCGATCCTTTTCGGGGAAAGATCATGGAAGATATAGTTGAACATTCTCTCCCTGCTTCCCCTGACTTCCGTATTGATGCCCCTGACGGATACATCGACCGGCAGCTGTTCGCGTTCGATCAGCTCTACTGCGCTCTGGTTCCATTTCCCGTGGTTCAGCGCGCCGCCTCCGTCAATATCATAGACAAAGACATGGTTATCAGGCTCTGCACAGTAGAACTTCTGGTCCTTATAGCGGAAGGAACGCTTACTGCCGAGCGTTTCGAACATCCATGCATTCTCGTGCTCACGCATATCCCTGATCAGTGCTTCCCTTCTCCACAGTGCGGCCTGGCAGCTCATACGGTATTCCCCTTTCTGGGGACGCAGCTCAAAACCGGGATACCCGCTCGGAAGGTTATTGCCGAAACGGATATGTGAGAAGTTGAAGCAGGTGATCTGGGGATCCTGATCCATCCAACTGATGCAGTTTTCGATCTGCTTTTCATCGACCGGACCTTCCAGGAAGAAATCGTCCAGCAGGAAGATCACATAATCCGTCGTGATCCTGTCGAATGCCTTCATCTGAAGCTCGGACCAGGTCGGGATCGTTCCTGCGGGGTACAGGTCCAGCGTTCTGATATCGAGGCCCTCAAAGGAATACCGCCTGCTTTCCGTGATCAGTACGATCGGGATATCCGGATTCCAGTATTTTTTCAGCAGTGTGAAAAACGGATCCCAGAGATCACTGTATTTATCACAGCTGCTGACAGCCAATGTTACATTTTCCATATTTCACTCCTCATTCAGTATATCGATCAGGTTATGGTAGAACGATGAGAGCGTGCGGTCTTCGCTGATGACACGGGCGCCTTCCTGCAGCTGCGCGCGTTTCTCAGGATCATCCAGCAGGTCATTCAGGGCACTGCAGATGGAATCCGTGAGGTGCTCATCATTCTCCAGCATCACGGCGCATGTTTCATCTGCGTATTCGGGGATACCGCCCATGGTTGTCGTGATCAGCGGGCGCTGCATACGCAGACATTCGATTACAGCCAGCGGTGCCGCGTCTTCGCAGGTGGACGGCATGCATACGACATCACCCATGCAGTAATATACCGGTACCCGGTCATGGTCGACATATCCGGTAAAGATCACCCTGTCTTCCCCGATCTCTTTCACCAGTTCATACAGTTCATCTTCATACGGGCTTCTTGCGTTGTCGCCGAAGTTCAGGCTGCCGACGATCACCAGCACACAGTCCTCCCTGTTCATCTTCCGGAACGCCTGCATCAGTTCCCTGACGCCCTTGCCTTCCATCAGTCTGCCCAGGAAGAGGACGACCTTGCGGTCACCGATATTCAGTTTTTCCCTGACCTCCTGTACATCCGCTTCCGTTACGTTTGCCGGATCAAACAGCGTCTCGTCCACGACGTTCTTCAGTACCGCAAACTTCTCATCGGTGTACTCCACACCGATGTTCTTTGCGAATGCATTGCCGATGAACCTGCTTACGCAGATCACCTTTTTCGCATCTGCCGCAAGCTGCTCGGCCTTTGCGTATTTTTCCGGATGGTTATGCAGGTGGAAATAATACTTCCCGGCATATTTCTCAGCATTGTTTTTATATTTCAGGACCCACAGGGAAGCCATCTGATTCTCGAAGATCACTGCGTCATAATCATTTTCATTCAGCTTCACAGCGCACTGATACAGATAGTCGATCCTCTGGAATGTCGTCTTGAATGACAGGTGGTTGACATAGTTCAGGATGTCGTAGGCAACGTAATGGAACGCCTTGTCCAGTGTCAGCCATCTTTTGCGGGGTTTGATAAATTCAAAACGGACAGACGGATAACGAACGCCTGCCTTCAGTGCCAGGGGATCATAGATGCTGAAAAGCGTCAGGTCCATCTCCCCGAAGATCTCATTTTCTTTCAGGATCATTTCCGTGAGCGCTTCGACCGCGCCGCCGCGTACGGCAGGAACGGGGAACGCGCCGTTGGTGATGAAAGCCACACGTCTGCGCGCTGTCATTATGACTCCTTCTTTGCGTCATCCAGTTCCTTCTGGAGGGACGCGACTTTGTAATTCAGTTTGCGGATGTCTTCATTCATCCGGCTGATCTTCAGGAATGAATAATAACTCAGCAGGAACAGGACCGCCGTCATGGCAAGGAACACAAAGTTGGAAACGGACTGGAAACCGATCCAGTCAGCGACCGCTCCTGCCAGTTCCGGCCACAGGCCGATCAGCAGGATGAGCGCTGCCATGGTGATCCACAGAACAGCATAATGAACATCCATGCTGGCTTTGACGGAACTGTAGATAATAAATACAAGTACAAGCAGCGAGCCGCCGATCAGGGCTGCTCTGAGCGCTGCGGGAATATATACCATAATCAATACTCCTTACCACTGCAGGAACAGTATGGACATCAGGATCGTAAACATGTAGCGGGCTGATTTCAGGGGACTGCGGAAATAGCTGACGCCTTCCATTCTCTCCTGCATGTTGACCTGCGTTTCCGCGTATTTATAGCCTCTGCGCAGGACGTATGTCAGGGCATCCGGCTCGGCGATGAAATTCATGTTCTCGGCAAAGTCTTCCAGTGTCTTTCTGCCAAGCGCACGCATGCCGGACGTCGGGTCTGTCACGGTAATGCCTGTTTTGAGCTTGATGGCACCGCAGATCAGCCTGGAGCCGACCATGCGCATGGTCATCGGTTTTTTCTGGTCGATAAAACGGGAGCCTACAACATAGTCATATCCTTCTTCGATCTTATCGACGAGATTCCTGATATAGACCGGGGGATGCTGGCCGTCTCCGTCAACGACAAGCGCCGCGTCATATCCATGGTCATGCGCATACATGAAGCCCATTTTTGTCACCGCTGCCAGACCTGCATTGACCGTCAGGTCCAGATGGTTGAAGCCCTTCTCCGCCAGCATCTGTGCGCTGTTGTCGGTAGAGCCGTCATTGATGACGATATAATCCCAGCCTTCGGCTGTGATCTTAGGGATCAGCACAGGCAGGTTTTTTTCTTCGTTGTATGCAGGAACTATAATTAATACTTTCATCGTTTTATCCTTGTTATCGAAGTATATGATATCATATTAAATGCCATTGAATGAAAGGAAGTATATGAAACGCTGTCTGGTCATACCCGCAACATTCTTTCCGTATAACGATACGAATTCACAGATCGTGTACAAACATCTGCGTCTTTTGGACATGGAATACGATGTATGCGCGCTGAGAAACTATCCGGAGGAACAGCAGCTGCAGGAAAACCTTGACCATGATCCCAACTACGGTAAATTTCATGTCACATGGGCAGATGAATACAACAACGTATGGTTCAACATCAAAAACGTCAACCTGATCAAAGCACTGAACCATATGAAAAAATATGTGGAATCAGCTGTACAGATGTATGACGGACAGGATTATGTATATACGATGACCTGGCCCTGCTATACGACCAGAGCCGGTGTGATCCTGAAGAAGGAGCGTCCTGCCGTGAAATGGATCGCGGCATTCTCCGATCCGATCAACCATAATCCGTATATGTTCGACGAAGAGACATACAGGCATTATTCCCTGCCCGAAAAAGCGGCATTCAAGGCATACCTGAAATACTATGTCGTGGCGGAAGACGAAGCCAACGCGCTGGAACAGGCAGACCTGCTTGTGTTCATCAGTGAAGAACTGCGCGACTTCATGATCGAGCAGTATATGAAATACTTCGGCAAGGTACCGGAGGAAGACATCCGCAGAAAGTGCGTGGTCGTTCCGCTGAACTATATTCCCGAATGGAATATGGTAAAGCCCGTGCAGAAAACAGCTGAAGACGACACCTATACGCTTTCCCATTTCGGAAGGATCTACGGCCTGCGCATTATCGAGGAGTTCATCTATGCGGTAAAACTCTTCATAGACCGGTATCCCGGACAGAAGTTCAGGATCGAACAGTACGGGGAATTCCGGAAGACCGACCGCAGACTGATCCGTCAGCTGGGTCTTGACCCTTATTTCGTGATCAGTGAAAAGATCCCCTACGAAGAATGCATTCAGAAAATGAATGAGAGCGACGGTGTCCTGCTGTTTGACACGATCCTGCCGGATGACGGCTTCCAGCCGTTCCTTCCCAGCAAGCTGATGGAATACTCCCTGCTGGAAAAAGACGTCCTGGCAGTCACGACGGAAAAGAGTCCTTCCTGGCGTATCCTGAAGAGATCGGATGCGATCGCCTGCAGATATGACAGGAATGACATCCTGAAAGGACTGGAAGACCTGATCATACGCAGGAAGCTGTCCAGGGTGGATTACAGAATGACAAATGAAGAGGCATCAATGATCCTTCAGCAGGCGATCGCTGATATGGATCACAGAGGTACGAAATGATAGAAAAAATAAAAGAGAAATTCTTCAACAAACAGTTCCTGACATTCGGGATCATCGGCGTCATCAATACGCTGGCATCCCAGCTGCTGTATATGCTGTTTGTCGGGATGAATGTAGGCGTCGGCACATCCTCCGTGCTGGGTGATGTGATCTCCATGGTGGGCTCCTACTTCATGAATACATACTTCACATACAAACAGAAGCCGACGTGGAAGTCAGCAGTGACCTTCCCTGTCAGCTACATTCCGGGAACGATCATCTCTGCACTGGTGACAATGCTGGTGGTAGACGTGTTCCATGGACCGAAGCTTTGGGCAAAGGCGATCGCGCTGCCGATCTACTTCCCGATCAACTATATCTGCATGAGCTTCATCATGAAGACTTTCGGCAAAAAACAGTAAAGACAGAACATTTGATCTGAACACTTTATGACCAATCACTGCGTCTGCATGAGTTTCATCATTTAGACTTACGGAAAGGACTGCAATTAAAAGACAGCTTTGCTTATGAACAACAAAAAGACAGTACTGAGAAAAACGATGATCCTGCTGATCTGCCTGACTGTCTTTTTTGTGTTCAATCGGTTCGGCTATACCTTCTATCAGACAAATGATGATGAAGCGCTGAACCTGATCGCGGCCGGCGCGTACGGGACCGGATACAGCCAGTACCTGATCTATGTCAATATCGCCGTGGGATGGCTCCTGCGGATCTGTTATCAGCTGTTCCCTTCCGTCAACTGGTATTACACGATCTTCCTTGCCCTGAATGTCATCAGTATCTACTGCCTGGCAGAATGCCTGACACGGGATATGAGCCTGTTTGATACGATATGGATCACATTCCTGATCAATGCGCTGCTGTCATATGACTACTACGGAGCGTTCCAGTTTACCAAAAACGCTTTCCTCTATTCCGCGTCCGGATGGCTGCTGTTCAGCCGCTGCATAAAAGACGGAAACACACGTGATAAGATCCTTTCATTCCTGCTGCTGGTCATCGGGTTCTGCTGCAGGAGACAAAGCTTCCTGTTCACACTGCCCTTTGCGGCCGTGTACCTGGGGCTGCAGTTCAGCGGATCCGGGAAAATGATCAATGAATACAGGCATGTACTCAGGCATCTGGGCATTATCATGGCAAGCTGCCTGGTCCTGTTTGCGGCTGACAGGCAGCCGTACAGGCTGAAAGAATGGCAGACTTACGAGAAGATCAACGACTATTCAACATACATCCTCGATTTCGGAGGACTGAAATACAGCAGGCATGAACAGAAGCTCAGCGAGCTGAACATCAGTGAGACAGATCTCAAGGTCCTGCAGTCATGGAATTACGGTGACCCCGAGAAATTTACGCCGGATACGCTTGAGCAGATGGTCTCGCTGCAGGAACCCCGGTTCACGGTGCAGAAGACTGTGACATATGCACAGAGATCACTGTCCAGGATCCTTGATCTGATCACGGGAAAGCAGAACCTGACGATCTTCGTCCTGATCATGTCCGTGCTGGTCATCCTGACCGGGAAAAAGCAGGCACTGGTCCTGACAGTCTGTATATGGCTCATCATCCTGGCGGAGTATCTGTTCCTGCAGAGTCTCCACAGGGTACCGTGGCGCGTTACGATCGGCATCTGGCTGATGGCGGGTGTCATCCTGGGTGACTGGCTCAGCACAAATATGACATATAAAAACAGAGCCGTGAAAGCCCTGTTATGCCTGGTATTTGGACTGGCGTCCGTATTCTGTTTCCAGAAACACTACATCTACATGCATATGATGAAGGACAAGCCTGACTTTGATCACTTCTTTGAAACGATCAGACATGAACATCCCGACCGGTTTTATCTGGGAGATGTCGAGACGTTCTGCGACAGGGCGATGGTATCCGATTACGCAGCCATCAACGC
>JAFOMZ010000292.1 GCA_017421125.1 Solobacterium sp. | reverse complement strand
TGGGATCATGACAGGCATGTCATCATCAGTATCCTCTGGCAGGACCTCAATGCGTTCACGGCAATGCTGGCGGACATCGATGCCGCCGCAGTTAAAAACGAACAGCTGACGAAAAAAGGATATGAAGGACATGACTATGTCATGGAAGGATTCCATGACGCAGATATCAGCGGCACCCATGCCCGCGGATACAGCTTTACTTACAGGATACAGGATATCATCCAGCACGTAGATACGCTGCTGTTCAAGGTAAGCAAACGCATCTACAGCATCAACTTTATCGGCAGGAGCGAAAACCGTGAACAGAATCAGGAACTGTTTGAGGGTGTCCTGAAGACTGTTTCATTCTTGAAATGATCACGAGGTCTGTATGTCAGAGCAGTTCAGGTATTCCGATGACACATCGGATTTTGTACTCATCAAGGATATCATTCCGGATGTGATCCTGGATATCCGCTACTTTTCGGAAAACAACTTCATAGGCAGACGGATCGACGGCTACGAAGAACCGGCAGCCCTGCTCACCAGGGAAGCAGCTGAAGCTCTGAAGCAGGCAGCTGATGAATTCAGGAAAAACGGCCTGCTGATCAAGGTGTTTGATGGCTACCGTCCACAGAAAGCCGTATCCCATTTTATGAGATGGGCAGCAGATCCGGATGATGTCCGCAATCAGGCGGACTACTATCCGGACCTGGATAAGCGTGTGCTGATTCCACAGGGATTTATTGCCGAACATTCCGGTCATACCCGGGGAAGCACCATAGATATGACGCTGTGTCATGCAGAAACAGGAGCCGAACTTGATATGGGCGGTCCGTTCGACTTCTTCGGGGAACTGAGCCACCCGGACTATAAAGGCATCACAGAGCAGCAGTATGCCAACAGGCAGTATCTGCGGGAAGTGATGATGCGTCACGGATTCAGGCCGCTCGAAGAGGAATGGTGGCACTTTACACTTGCAGAAGAGCCTTTCCCCGACACTTATTTCACATTCCCTGTCAGTACAGCATTATTCCGATCATGAAAAGAACCCGGATCGACTGAGCCGGGTTTTATGCTGTTGATAACTTAATAGTGTGCTTTCCTGACACGCTTGCGTCCGGGAGATATTGCATTCTGCGGACAGACCAGGATACAGAGATGGCATCCCACGCATTTCAGGCCGTTCAGGATAGGCCTGCGCTGCTCGTTCATACTGATCGCCTGATGACCTCCGTCCATGCATGAGATCATGCACCTGCCGCACCGGATACACTTATCTTTATGGAATATCGGATAGATCACGGTATCGCGTTCGATCACATCCGTCGTGTCACTGATCGTATCATTTGCCAGTCCGCTCATTTCCGAAATGCTGTGGAATCCCGCTTCATTCATATAGCGGTTCAGACCGTCTTTCAGATCATCGATGATACGGTATCCGTACTGCATGACAGCCGTCGTGACCTGCAGGCTGTCAGCACCTACCATGATGAATTCCAAAGCATCTGCCCATGTTTCGATCCCGCCCATAGCGCTCAGGTGTATTCCTTCGAGTTCAGGGTCGGAGCCCAGGTCATCAATAAAGCGCAAGGCGATCGGTTTGACAGCATTCCCGCTGTATCCGCCTACGGCAGACATTCCGTGAACTGACGGTGATGACACATATGTATACCGGTTGATGCCGATGACGCTCTTGATCGTATTGATCGCGGCAATGCCGTCAGCGCCTCCCCGTTTTGCAGCTTTTGCGGCAGAGTTCATTTCCGAAACATTCGGAGTTAGTTTGGCAAGGATCGGAATGGAAGTTCCTCTTCTGGCTGCGGCGGTGAACCGTTCCACAAGCTCCGGAACCTGACCAATGTCAGAACCCAGACCGCCGTCCATCATGTTCGGACAGGAGAAGTTCAGTTCGATCGCGTCAGCTCCGTTTTCCTGGCACATGCGTGCAAGGTCTTCCCATTCCCGGTCATCCCGTCCCATGATGGATGCCAGAATGAACTTTGAAGGATAATTCTGCTTCAGTTTCCGGAACACTTCCATGTTCTCAGCCGCGCTGTGATCGGAAAGCTGTTCGATATTCTTGAAACCGATAATACTTCCGTTGTCTCCCGTGATCGCCGAGAACCTCGGGGACGCTTCATGTATTTCAAAATTACAGATCGTCTTGAAACAGATGCCGCCCCATCCGGCCTCAAAAGCACGCGCGCACATATCATATGTACTTGCGACGACTGATGACGACAGCATGAACGGATTCTCCATGGGGATCCCGCAGAAATCCGTGGCCAATCTGTTGTCCGAAGGCACATCTTCAGGCAGCTTCGGCCTGATCTCATCATACAGACGCATGATCAGCTTCCTGACCGGAACTTCACCGGAACGTACACATGCCTGTTCGCACCATGCCGGACAATTTAAGCATGGATTCTCATCCGGGAGCCTTGCGGCAGCTCCTTCTTCATTATCAAACCATATGCTCCGCAGCAGACTGCCGGGATCCATATGTATGCATGCTGCAGAGCACGGCGCGTCATGGCAAAGAGCACATTTCAGCATATCCGAGCGCAGTATCACTCTTTCAAACATTGTATCAGCTCCATTATTTC
>JAFOMZ010000291.1 GCA_017421125.1 Solobacterium sp. | reverse complement strand
TTAACACTGTTGGCACCCTTGTTCTTCAGCATGCTCATGACAGCATTGATTGTGCGTCCCGTATCAACTATATCTTCTACAAGAAGAATGTCCAGCCCTTTGACCGATGTATCAAGATCCTTAAGGATCTTAATTTCTCCGGTCGTTTCTGTTCCGGCATAACTTGTAACGTCCATAAAGTCGTACTGAACATCCAGGTCAATATGCTTCATCAGTTCCGCCAGGAACGGTACGCTGCCTCTCAGCAGAGCAACCAGCAAAGGGCTGCGTCCTGCTTCGCCGTATTCCTTGGTGATCTGTGCGCCAAGTTCCTTACTGCGTTCGATGATCTCTTCTTCACTGTACAGAACCTTCTTTATATCCCTATTCATACGATGGTCTCCTTAGTTATAGTAAGTATTGTAGCACATTGAAATCAGGGCTTGTTGAAAAATGAAGAATATCACAGCCTAATCCCGGTACCAGAATGACACTTCCTGACGCATTGACAACGACCGGCCAGCTCTTACGCATATATCTGGGAATATGCCTGTCTATAAAGAAACGGTGGACGCTTTTTGTTCCGAATCTCATCCGGATCTCATCTCCGGACTGCCAGCTGCGGATCGTCAGAGGCCAGTCATCTTCCCTGACTGTCACAGCATTCACTCCCGGACTTCCCGGTCCGACACTGAATGTTTCTTTTGTCCCGAGCCGCATCACTTCCAGCAGATCAGCGCAGACATAGCTGTATGTGCCTAACGGCTTCTGAAGGAAAAACCTGCCGTTCTTCTGGACTATCTGCCGGTCACGGACATCGATCACGAAATCATCATGTTCCATCAGGATATGATCTGCTTCCTCAAGGAATTTCCTGCTGAGTCCGGTTCCCTGTTTCTGCGGCTCGGCGATCATCCTCAGCAGTGTCAGACGGTCCTCCGTACTGTATTTACGGTATGCGGACAGTTCTGTTCCGCCTTCCCGGATCTCTGTCCTGACACGGCATCTGCGCTCTGTCATGACGGCATTCTCCATCCTGATCTCGCGCAGGATCATGGTCCTTTCCAAAGGACTGAGATGGTCGATCACTTCATGCCGGACTTTGTTTCTGGCATAGTCATCCTGCAGATTTGTCGCGTCCAGATACCATCTGATCCCGTGCTCACTGCAGTAGTCTTCCAGTTCCTTCTTTGTCATATGCAGGAGCGGGCGTTCCACAAGGATCCCGTGATACATCATGGAGTCCTTCAGTCCCCAGTATTCCGGAATGATGTTTTTCTCCTTCTGCATGATATAGGTCTCGATCAGATCATCCTGGTGATGACCTGTCAGGATCCCGGCATAGCCGTACTGCCTGACAAGCTGTTCAAAGAAGTCATAACGCCATGTCCGGGCAGCTGCTTCAAAATTACCTGTATATACGAATGCTTCATTCCTGACATGGCATACGATACCGTGTTCCCTGCACCACTGTCTGACCCATGCTTCTTCCTCATCCGCTTCCGGGCGGTGATGATAATTCACGTGTGCCACAGCAAAAGCAGTCCCCGATCTCAGGCACATATCTGCCAGTGCCATTGAATCGGGACCGCCCGATACTGCCGCAAGCCATACCCCGTTTCTCTTTTCCATGGAACTATGATACCATGCACGGGCATTGAATCTTTTCTAATGTTTTGTTAATGTACCATTATGGCTAAACGTTCTGAAAACTTCCCTGACGATGATCAGAAAC